>JABHWQ010000319.1 GCA_018657655.1 Chloroflexota bacterium
AGGTATTGGAACAGGAACGATGATAGTCTCTGCCATGGTGAAAAATGGCTTATCAGAAGAGTCAGCACGTCAACGATGCTGGTTTATGGATTCCAAAGGTCTGATAGTCAAGGACCGGGATAATCTCAACGAACACAAACGTCCGTTCGCCCACCAGGGCGAGTTCCATCGTGATCTACTCTCTGCAGTCGAATCAATCAAACCCACAGCTCTCATCGGTGCGTCCGGGCAAACCGGGGCATTTACCAAAGAGGTCCTTGATGCAATGGCTCATTTAAACGAAAGGCCTATTATCTTTTCGCTCTCCAACCCCACTTCTAAAACTGAATGTACCGCTGAGGAAGCTTATACACGGACAGGCGGTCGCGCCATATATGCTAGTGGAAGCCCATTCGAACCGGTTGAGTTCGGAGGAAAAACGCTTATACCAAGTCAAGGGAACAATGTCTACATATATCCGGGCGTTGGGCTTGGGGTTATTGCCTGTGAGAGTATGCGGGTTACAGATGAGATGTTCTTCGTAGCTGCCAAGACATTGGCTGGTGAACTCTCACAGGATGATCTTGACCAGGGACGCATTTATCCTCCATTATCCAGAATCAGAGAAGTTTCTGCACGCATTGCCACTGAAGTGGCCCGTGTTGCCTATAAGCAAGGCCTTGCCCGCAAGCCAAAACCCGATGATATCCGAGCATATATAAAGTCCCTGATGTATGAGCCAAAATATCCCAATTTTGTCTAGTACATAGTCAATCAACAAATTGTGGAGCAAATGGCGCAGTCGATCCGCCTAATAAAGTGAAACTTATCAGACGAAGGTTCGACATGAAGAAGTATATTGTACGGCTTACAAACGAAGACCATTTTCAATTGGCCGATGCGATGAAATCCCGTTGGTGTTAGAATTTGATAAACCGTGCAATTTCCTTTTGTGATAGAGGAGTAATCAAATGAAATTAACCGCTAAAGACATTATGGTTCGGGATTTCGATACAATCCAGTCGAATGCCCCCATCGAAGAAGCTGTGAAATTGATCTTTAACGGAAAAACAAGAGCGACCGGCCACAAAACAGTGAGCGTCATGGTAACAAATCAGTCAGGCCAGGTAGTAGGCGTGCTTACCATGTTTGACATCCTTTATCATTTCAGACCGCCAATTTTGAATTATCTGGTCGACCGTCTGGATTTTTGGGATGGAGAAGTGGAGTCCTACGTTGAACATTTCAAAGGTTTGACTGTTGAGCAGGTCATGCATTCTCCGGTACGTTATATCTCGCCGGATGCTGATCTGATGGTGATCATTGACCGCATGGTTAGAGAGAAATGCCGGCGATTGCCGGTTATGGAGAATGCCAGGGTAACAGGCATTGTTTATCTTTCCGAAGTGTTTTATCACCTGTGCATGTCCTGGCTAAAAACGCCACCGACTACATAATGATATTATACGTACAAAGTTTGCTAAAAAACGCCTCTGATTCCCAGATGATAATATTATAGACGATATGTCTAAATATTCGATAATGCTCCATGTCGCAAGTATATTAAAGTCTTCGCCTAAAGGTGAGTTTTTTCTCTCACTCACCGAGGGGGGACAATAATAGCACGCCTTGCTATAATGTTTTAGAATTCGCAATGAAGCGTATTCAAAAGGTGGTTCTTATATGATGAACAGCAATCAGCAAAAATGGGTCTATTCCTTCGCCGAAGGAAACGCCAGCATGGTCAACCTGCTGGGCGGTAAAGGCGCTAACCTCGGCGAGATGTCAAGCCTCGGAATGCCCGTACCACCGGGTTTCACCATCACCACCGAAACCAATGCTGCCTTCTTTGATAGCGGTGGCAAGCTTCCTGACGACGCAGTTGAGCAAGTCAAAGTTGCAATGAAAGGCGTCGAGGAAGCGATGGGGCGTAATTTCGGCGACCCGGATGATCCGCTGCTAATGTCGGTTCGGTCCGGAGCACGCAAATCCATGCCCGGTATGATGGAAACCGTATTGAACATCGGACTCTGCACTGCTACTATCCCCGGAATTATCAAACAGTCTGGTAATGAGCGCTTCGTATATGATGCCTATCGTAGACTCATCACCATGTACTCCGACGTCGTCATGGAGAAGGCTGCCGGTATCGAATTCGAAGATGAAGAAATGGCCGTCCGTCCCCAGTTGGAAAAGCTGATGGATGCCATTAAAGAAGAAAACGACTACGAACTCGATACCGATCTCACTGCGCAAGACCTTAAAATCCTCTGTGAGCAGTACAAGGCTAAAGTCAAAGAAGTGCTAGGCAAGGAATTCCCTGATGATCCTTGGACTCAGCTATTGGGCGGTATAGGTGCTGTGTTCCAATCATGGCGCGGCAGACGAGCTATCGCCTACCGTAGAGTCGAGGGAATTCCCGAAGAATGGGGAACAGCTGTCAATGTACAGGTGATGGTTTTCGGCAATTTGGGGGAGGATAGTGCAACCGGTGTTGCCTTCACTCGCGATCCGGCTACTGGTGATCCAAATTTCTATGGGGAATGGCTGGTCAATGCGCAGGGCGAGGATGTGGTCGCTGGGACTCGCACTCCCAACGCTCTAAATAATTATTGCAAGCAGCCGGGTCAGAATGATATGCTACCTTCCCTTGAAGAATCAATGCCTGAGATCTACAAACAACTTGTTGGATTTCGCGATACGCTTGAAGCCCATTACAGGAATATGCAGGATATCGAGTTTACCATCGAGCGTGGAAAGCTCTGGATGCTCCAGACCCGTGTGGGAAAACGTAATGGTATGGCTGCAGTACGAATGGCTATGGATATGCTGGACGAGGGAATGATCGACGAGAAAACGGCCCTACTGCGCGTCGATCCGGAACAACTGAATGAACTACTTCATCCAATGCTCGACCCGGCGGCTGAAAAGACAGCGAAAAAACTGGCTAAGGGACTCGCGGCAGGTCCCGGTGGTGCCATTGGCAAAATAGTACTCAGTAGTGCCCGTGCTCATGAACTGGGGAAAAAGGGAGAAAACCTCATCCTTGTTCGTATTGAAACGAGCCCTGAAGATGTGGACGGCATGCATGCAGCCAAGGGGATTCTCACTGCCCGTGGCGGGATGACCAGTCATGCAGCGCTGGTTGCCCGTGGCTGGGGCAAATGTTGTATCGTAGGATGTGGTGATCTGGAGATTGATTATAAGGG
>JABHWQ010000232.1 GCA_018657655.1 Chloroflexota bacterium
AGCCAAAGCCTTCAAGCTGGTCAAGCACGACAAAAAGCTGGTTCGCTTTTACCTACCCCTAGAGCCGGATGATCCCGAAGAACCAGTCTGGACTATCCTCCGAAAGCTGGCAGACAAAATTGGAGAGCAGCTTACCACACACGTAAGGGGGATTGCCAAGGCAAATCCCTCACTACAGGGGATCATCGACAGGGTGGATTTCAATGCCACAACACACGGTCAGCGTGACCTGGATGATGATCGCTTGAGTGATCTTATCGAGAAGATCAGCCTGAAACGATTAGGGTTAAAAGACGTTGAGCCAGACATTATTGGGAAGAGCTACGAATACCTCATCCGCAAGTTCGCCGAGGGCAGCGGCCAGAGCGCGGGCGAGTTTTACACGCCCCAAGAAGTTGGTATGCTCATGGCAAAGATTATGGACCCCGAGCCGGGCATGGAGATTTACGATCCCTGTTGCGGCTCCGCCGGGTTGCTGATCAAGTGTGAGTTGGCACTTGAGGAAAAAATGAACCTGCGTTCCAAAAACAAGTATGCCCCACTCCAGTTGTATGGGCAGGAATACACCCCTGAAACCTGGGCCATGGCCAACATGAACATGATCATCCACGATATGGAAGGCGAGATCGAGATCGGCGATACCTTCCGCAATCCCAAGTTTCGGCAGAACAATCGATTGCGCACCTTCGACCGGGTAGTGGCCAATCCCATGTGGAACCAGGACTGGTTCATCGAGAAGGATTACGATGCCGATGAACTCGACCGCTTCCCCCAGGGCCGCGGGCTTCCCCGGCAGCAAGGCCGACTGGGGATGGGCCCAGCACCATGCTGGCCAGTCTGAATGAGACAGGCCGGGCGGCCATTGTGCTGGATACCGGCGCGGCTTCCAGAGGTTCCGGCAATGCCAATACCAATAAAGAAAAGACGGTGCGTCAGTGGTTTGTGGAGAACGACCTCATTGAAGGAGTGATCTACCTGCCGGAGAACCTTTTCTATAACACCAGTGCGCCGGGGATTCTCCTTTTCCTCAACAAAGCCAAACCGGCGGCACGGAAGGGTAAACTCTTTCTGCTAAACGCCGGCAAGGAATTCGTCAAGGGCGACCCCAAGAACTACATCACGGATGAGGGCATTGAGCGCATCGCCGAAACGTTTGCCAACTGGCGGGAAGAGGAGAAGTTCAGCCGCATCGTTGACCGGGATGAGATAATCAAAAATGACTACAACATCTCTCCCAGCCGCTACATCCATACTGGCGAAGCTGAGCAGTACCGACCAATTGCCGAAATTGTCCAAGAGTTAGAAGCTCTGGATGAAGACGCGAAAGAGACGAATACTCTGTTAAAGGTGTATCTCAGCAAACTGGGCGTGTAATATGACTGGTTTAGCTGATATTCAACTCGAAGAGATGGCAGATAAGTGGCGTGTTACGCCACTTAAGGATCAAGTCAAACTGACTAATGGTAGTACTTTTAAAGCTTCAGATTGGAAAACATCTGGGATACCTATAATTAGAATTCAAAATCTGAAAGACAGCACTGCTCCCTTCAACTATTTTGAAGGAGACCCGACCTCTGAAGTGCCGATAGAGGAGGGAGACCTGTTGTTCTCATGGTCCGGCAGCAAGGGCACATCTTTCGGTCCTCACATGTGGCATGGACCACTTGGAGTATTGAATCAACATATTTTCAAAGTAATTCCAAAAAACGATGCGGATGTCGACAGATTCTTCCTCTATTTCGCACTGAAATACTTGACTGTTCGTATAGAAGAGAAAGCATGTGGTTTGGCAGCATTAGTGCATGTGCGTAAAGGCGATTTAGAATCGACACCAATTCCTTTCCCGCCCCTCCCCGAACAGAAGAAAATCGCCTATGTGCTTTCTACGGTTCAGCGGGCCATCGAGCAGCAGGAGCGGATCATTGCGCTCACTACCGAACTCAAGAAATCCCTGATGCACAAGCTCTTCACCGAGGGCACGCGCGACGAGCCTCAAAAGCAAACGGAAATTGGTCTCGTGCCGGAGAGTTGGGCGGTGGTGCCTCTCGGTGAGATGTTTCAAATCAAACATGGTTTTGCATTTGATGGCAACTTCTTTGAGCTCAAGGGTGACTTCATCCTGATGACTCCTGGACATTTCAATGAAGAGGATGGATTTCGCAATCAAGAGGAAAAGACCAAATACTACACTGGCAGTATTCCTGAAACGTTTATACTGAGAGAGGGTGACCTGCTTGTAGCCATGACGGAACAGAAAGCTGGTTTGTTGGGCAGTTCAGCTTTTGTGCCTGAACCGAATCGATACTTGCACAATCAGCGACTTGGTTTGATTGAAAAACTAAACACGGCCAGATTGCAGAAGAGATTCCTCTATCATGTTTTCAACACACCACGTGTACGAATTGATATCGCAAAGACGGCAACTGGCTCAAAGGTCAAACATACATCACCAGGCAAAATACAAGCAGTGTGCATTGGCTTGCCCGACATTGATGAGCAAATCCAGATTGCAGAGGCACTGGACACTTTGGAGAGAAAAGTCGCCCTCCATCATCAAAAGAGACTGGTTTTGAGTAACCTGTTCAAATCACTACTTCACCAACTGATGACCGCTCAAATCCGGGTAGCTAATCTTGACCTTGCTACTGACATCAGCCATACTGAGCCAAAGGAAGCCGTGCCTGTATGACAAATCAGCCCGTCCATTATCACCTAGGGAACTTCCCGCCGCGGGCGCATCGAGTGGGAGCGCTTGATACCTCTCATTGGCCCGGCCAGCGCCGCTCTGGCCCGTTATGATGGGACTCTGGCCGCTGTGCCAAATGCGGCATTGCTGCTTTCGCCACTCATGACCCAGGAAGCGGTGCTCTCTTCCCGCATCGAAGGCACCCAGGCCACTATGGGCGAGGTGCTGGAGTTTGAGGCAGGCGTAAAGCCCAAAACAGCCGATCCGGATCGCACCGCCGATATTCAGGAAGTCGTTAACTACCGCAAATCCATGTGGCACGCAGTGGACCTGCTGGAGAAGCTGCCTCTATGCCAGCGCCTGGTGCGTGAAGCACACGAAGTGCTGATGGAGGGAGTGCGCGGAGAAAATAAGACTCCCGGAGAGTATCGCAAGGACCAGAACTGGATCGGTCCTCCCGGATCGCCCATCGAACAGGCCAAATATATCCCCATTTCCGTGGGGGAAATGCCTGCGGCTATGGCCGAATGGGAGAAATTCATTCATGAACCGGCCAAGGACAAGCTAGTGCAGCTGGCCATTTTACACGCCGAATTTGAAGCCATCCATCCCTTCCTCGATGGAAACGGTCGGCTGGGACGCATGTTCGTGCCCCTCTTTCTGTATCAGGAAAAGCTCATTCAGAGCCCGATGTTTTACATCAGCGCTTATCTGGAAGCGCATCGGGATGAATATTATAACGGTCTGCTGGAGATTTCGCGCAGTGATGACTGGACTGGATGGTGCTGCTTTTTCCTCAAGGCAATGACCGCGCAGGCACAGGAGAACCATCAAAAAGCAACCCGAACCCTCAATTTGTACGAAGCGGAGAAGAATCGCTTTGTGGAACTGACCCATTCCCAGCATGCCATCAAAGCGCTGGATTTCATCTTTACCCGTCCGGTTTTTCAGGCATCCGATTTCACCAGCCAATCGGGCATTCCCAAATCAACCGCGATTCGAATTCTGGCAACCTTGCGTAGTGAAGGACTATTCAGTATTCTGAGCGAAAAACAAGGACGAAAACCGGCAGTGCTCGCCTTCCGTGAGCTATTGAATATCGCCGAAGGTCGCGAGGTTTTTTAAGTGGCATCGGTGAGTCATAAATCTGTTAGCGACCCATATTATTAAATTAATGAGTCACTAAACTCTTAATGTCTCATAAATGAGTCACAAAAACGGAGTCGAGGATGGGCAATGCCACAGCCTACAGAGCATAAAACGGTTCAGGCCCGCATCTTAAAATATGCCGAAGAGATCGGTTGGGGTTTCGTGCCCCGCGCCGAAGCAGAGGAACGGCGGGGCTTTGACTCAAATGGTCTTGCCCCAAAGGAGCAGGCGCAAAATGCTTCTCTGTACTTCGATGATCTCCTCTTTGCCAAGGTTAAGGAATTTAATCCTCAATATGCCGAAGCCGAAGGCGCTCTTATTGGCGACTTGCGGCGGCTGCATGCCGATATCTATGGCAACCGGGAACTCCTTGGCTATCTGCGCAATACCGGCAAATTTTTCCATGTGGCGGAGAACCGAGAACTTGACCTCAAGCTCATTGATTACGAAATACCGGAGAACAATGTCTACGAAGTAACTGAGGAGTTCTACTTTCATAACGGCTCTTACGGCACCCGAGAGGATGTGGTGTTTCTGATTAACGGCATTCCGGTGCTGGTGATCGAATGCAAGAACGCCAGCAAGGATGAGGCCATTGCACTCGGTATCGATCAGATACGCCGCTACCACCGGGAGACGCCGGAGGTTTTCGTACCGCAACAGGTTTTCACCGCTACTGAAGCCATCGGATTTACCTACGGCGCGACCTGGAATACGGTTCGCCGCAATCTTTTTGCCTGGAAATCCGAGCAGATAGGACAGCTTGAGGCCAAGGTGAAGAGCTTCTGCACCATCGCCCAAATTCTCAGGCTGCTGAAGGATCACATCCTCTTCGCGGAAAAGGAGGAGGAGCTTCACAAATACATCCTGCAACAACATCAGACGGGAGCCGTGGAGCGAATCGTCGAACGGGCGCATGACGTCACCCGAACACGGGGGCTTGTCTGGCACACTCAGGGCAGCGGCAAGACCTATACTATGATTAAAGCGGCGGAACTACTGTTCAAAGCACCGGAATCGGATAAGCCCACCATTCTAATGATGATCGACCGCAATGAGCTGGAAGACCAGATGCTTAAGAATCTGGCCTCACTGGGTCTGCACAATGTGGAACATGCCGACAGAATCACGAGGTTGAATAAACTCCTCAAGAATGATTATCGGGGAATCATCGTGACCACGATCCACAAATTCCGGGATATGCCCGAAAAGATCAACGAACGCCCCAATATCTATGTCCTTGTTGACGAAGCGCACCGGACCACAGGCGGTGACCTGGGCAACTTCCTGATGGCGGGCTTGCCCAATGCAACCTACATCGGGTTCACCGGCACCCCTATCGATAAAACGGCCTATGGTAAAGGAACGTTCAAGACATTCGGCATGGAGGATGGCAAGGGCTACCTCCACAAATACTCCATCGCCGAAAGCACCGAAGACGGCACCACGCTACCACTTTTCTATAACCTTGCCCCCAATGAAATGCTGGCAAATCCGGAATTGATGGAGACGGAGTTCTGGTCGCTGGCAGAGACAGAGGGAATCGCGGATATTCAGGAACTCAACAAGATTCTCGAACGTGCCGTCAATCTGAGAAACTTCCTTAAAGGCAGGGATCGCATCAATAAAGTGGCCAAATACGTGGCGGACCATTATCTTCAAAACGTCGAACCTCTGGGCTACAAGGCTTTTCTGGTTGGTGTAGACCGGGAAGCCTGCGCTCTTTACAAGCAGGCTATCGACCAGTATCTGCCACCGGAGTATTCCAGTGTCATCTACACACGGAATAACGAGGTTGACACTGCTCTCATGAAGGAATTCTGGCTGGATGAAAAAGATGAGAAACAAATACGAAAGAGCTTCACCAAATTCGGCCAATCCCCGAAGATACTAAGGAAGCTCTGATCAAGGCACCTAAAGTCTCTTTTTGGGCCTGTTGTTGCTGAAGAAGTGTTTCACAAGCTCGATTGTTGTGATATTCTGATCTGATTTTCCCCTTTCCAGGGGTATTTCCCTGGTTTTGGGCAGACTA
>JABHWQ010000167.1 GCA_018657655.1 Chloroflexota bacterium
GGCATGGCTTAAGGGTACGGATGATTTCAGTTTCAGCGGGTTGAAAACGGCCTCGCTTCATATGGCACGAGACCTAGGGATTATGGGGGATGAATCATCACCCGATACCCATCAATTGGCAACCGAGGTAGCTGCCGGATTCCAGGACTCAGTAGTGGATGTTCTGGTCACCAAAACATGTGAGGCTGCGCTGAGACACAACGTGAAGCAGGTCCTTCTTGCCGGTGGTGTGGCCGCCAATACCCCATTGCGTGAGACCATGACAAAACACACACCCGTTCCCATCCTCATCCCCAACCCAATATTATGCACCGATAACGCAGCCATGATTGCCTCTTGCGGGTATTTTCATTTTATGGCCGGCAAGATTGCCGGTTGGGACTTGGATGTCGATCCGAATCTGAAGTTGGTTTAGACCGTGGCAAACCTGAGATAGATCTGATGAGCAATGAACAAATGAATGAGGGCTCATTTGAACTCAACGATGTGCTGAAGATACTATATCAGGCGCTGATGCAAAGTATTGAGGATCCATTCCGCATTCTGGATCGTGATTACCGTCTCCTCTGGATCAACAGGCCCGAACCATGCCAGGAGATAGGACGGATTTGCTACGAGAATATCTATGGCAGAACCGAGCCTTGTCCGGATTGTGCGGTGACCCACGCATTCGAAACAGGCAAACCGGCAAAATTCGATAAGCAGGGGATTTATCCTGATGGATCGGAAATGTGGCGCAAAGTTCGTGCCTACCCCGTATTCGATTCGAACTCCAATCCGGTTTATGCCATCACTATTGGGCACGATTACGGTGAGGAACAAATGGACCTGGTGCAGCAACGCCATCGCATCGAGACTCTCCAAAACGCTCTCTACGAAGTGGCTCGATCAAATTTGGAGCCATCGAAAAAGAAGGTTGATCGACCGATTATCGACCTGACGAAAAGGGAACTCCAGGTGCTGCGGTTGATGGCCGAAGGTCTCACTAACCCCAGTATCTCCGGTGTCCTCTCCATTAGTCCTCACACGGTAAAAACGCATGTCATTCGCATTTTTAACAAGCTCGGTGTGAGCGATAGAACTCAGGCAGCAACACTGGCTACTCGGCTTAATCTAATCTGAACCCTCAAATTCTGTGTCCCCCAAATGGGCGATTCATAACTCATCGGTCTGTGTTTTGGTACAGTTATAGAACAGGGAGGAATAGCATGACTCAGTTTAACGGTCCTATAGACATTCTTAAAATGCTCGATAGCTCAAATTGTGGAAAATGTCACAAGCCCACATGCCTTGCTTTTGCCGGTGCGGTATTTAAAGGACAAAGCAAACTTGATGATTGTCCAAAGTTAGAAAGCGACGTTATTGAGAAATATGGTGATTACACATCCAGCCATATTTCTGCCGATCAACTAGGGAATGCCGCAATTGATCATTTGAAGAACCGGATAGCTCAAATCGATCTGGCCTCAGCTGCTCAGAGACTGGGAGCTGATTATGAGGATGGTAAACTGACCATCAAGTGCTTAGGCAAAGATGTCAGTATTACTCAGGATGGCAGTATTATTACAGAGATTCATGTTAATTTGTGGATGGCTGGGCCAATTCTTACTTATATACTGGATGGTAAAGGAGTAGAGGTTTCCGGCAAGTGGGTCACCTTTAGAGATTTGGATGGCGGGGAGTACAAGTATCCTTTATTCGAACAGAGATGTGAAAAACCGTTGAAGCGAGTAGCCGATACTTATACGGGCCTTTTCGAAGATATGCTGCAAATCTTCAACGGGAAGAAGGTGGATTACCATTACTTTGCCGATATCTCCATAATGCTCCATCCATTACCCAAAGTCCCCATCATGATTTGCTACTCCAAACCTGTGGATGACCTCGAATCCACGCTATCCATTTTCTTCGATTCGACGATAGTAGACAATCTCGGATTTGATGGCGCATTCTCTCTTGGCGCAGGACTCACTCTTATGTTTGAGAAGATCGCGTTGAGACATAGCGGTCGATAGCCTATTTCATTACCACAATCTCAAAGACTGCATCCTTATAAATTTGTTTCCGACTACATTGAAATTCCTGAATATGTGGCACATAATGAGTGAACGCTCACTCATTATTATGGAGGGGTCGGATGGTCAAAAGAGAAGAGAGAAATGCCCGGATCACGCAACAACGGCGACGTGAGATCGTCAATGCTGCGTTGGCCGTGTTTGCTCAGAAGGGTTACGCGTTCGCCACCGTAGATGATATCGCTCGCGAGGCCAATGTAGCCGTTGGCACTTTGTATAAATATTACAAGAACAAGCGTGATATTTTGATGGCCGTATTGAGCGGCCAGGGGCTTAACCAATCGTTTATTAAGGAAGCTCTGATCAAGGCACCTAAAGTCTCTTTTTGGGCCTGTTGTTGCTGAAGAAGTGTTTCACAAGCTCGATTGTTGTGATATTCTGATCTGATTTTCCCCTTTCCAGGGGTATTTCCCTGGTTTTGGGCAGACTA
>JABHWQ010000163.1 GCA_018657655.1 Chloroflexota bacterium
AGGGACAGGCAATAATAAGCACTGCCACAAAGGCGAGAAGCGCGAAAACGAAACTCTCGCTGCTGACGAAGAACCATAACAGGAACGTGATCAGAGCCACACTGACAACCGTGGGCACAAAAATACCCGCTACCTTATCGGCCAGCCTTTGAATAGGGGCCTTCGAACCCTGCGCTTCCTGAATCAGTTTAACGATCTGGGCTAAAGTGGTTTCTTTGCCGATTCGAGTAGCTTCGAATTTGAAGCTACCGGTTTTATTGATGGTCGCTCCCATCACTTCATCCCCGATGTTCTTTTCTACCGGAATGCTTTCACCACTGATCATTGATTCGTCAACAGCGGAGTATCCTTCCTGGATAATGCCATCCACAGGTATCTTTTCTCCTGGCCGAACCAGCACCAAATCACTTATCTGAACCTCCTCCACCGGTATATCAACTTCCCCGCCATCGCGGATAACTCGTGCTGTTTTGGCTCGAAGACCCATCAATTTCCGGATAGAGTCGGATGTTTGTCCCTTGGCTCGTGCCTCCAGAAGCCTGCCGAATAGTATCAGGGTGATTATCATAGCGGCGGTATCATAATAGACGTTGAGCGACTGTCCGGACTTGTCCAAAGAATCAGGGAAGAACGTCACCGCGAAACTGTATAGAAATGCTGCCGATGTACCCACCGATACAAGGGTATTCATATCGGACGTTTTGCGCTTTAGCGCAGACACAAATCCTTGGTGGAACTGTGATCCGGCCCAGACATAGACTGGCAAAGCCAGGGCAAACAACGCATAAAACATATTTTGATCGGATATCTCATCGAGTATGGGAATCCGGTCGTTCATACTGCCGATGAAGATGATCACAGCCAGTACCGCGCTGACGATAAGCTTTCTTTTTAGTTTATGATATTCTGCGGCGCGGGCTTCAGCTTCGATGTCCCTGCTATCAGTCTCATCCGGTATGTCCAGGGGGGTGAATCCGGCATTGGAGATAGCCTTTTTAATATCTGTGAGCCCTACTTGTGATGATACGTATTCCACCGTGGCTCTCTCTGTGGCGAAATTGACGTTTGCCGATATAACCCCTTCAATATTCCTTAGCGCTTTCTCGACGTTCTGCACACAGGCTGCACAGTGCATTCCCTGTATTGGAATATCGACCATCTCCAGCCGAGGTTGGTATCCCAACTCCCTTATCGCATTCACGAGAACCGAGGGACTGGTTTTGCTGGGGGCATAACTTACAGTAGCCCTCTCCGTGGCAAAATTAACGGAAGCCAGGTTTACACCTTCAAGGTTTGAAAGGCCCTTTTCGATGGCGGCAACGCATGCAGCGCAGTGCATTCCCCCAATGGGGATTTCCACCTTTTGATTTCCGTTTCCCGGTTCAGGAGTTCCGGTCTCATTCATGGTTGATGCCCTGGAGCGGGTTGTCCAATAGAAGACAACCCGCTCCCGTTGTCGCTAGAATTATCCCTCTATCAGTTGCATGTTTTTACCACAGCAAACCAGGGCTCCACCTCCGGCCTTGGTTACCACAACTTCATTCCCACAGATGTTGCATTTGTACTTCTCACCTTCACTTTTTACTGCCATTTGCTTCCTCCTTTTTTATTGATGTGTTATTTAAAATGCGGCAGTCTGCCTACCGCAATGGAAACAGGAGCAAGGCTCCCGCAATCCATACCTATCCCATCACCAGTTTTTTACCAGCCTCAAAGGCATCCTGCAATGCTGTTGGGTGCTCTTTTACTGCGCCTTTTTCATCAACTTTGGCATAGGTCAATTCACCTGCCAATTTCACATCTATCACAGCCATCCAGCTTTTTAAAATGGGTCGGGCAGAATCGAAATTATCTTTATATCCGGTTCCTCCAACGGACAAGAAAAATCCTTTACGTTCTCCTCCGGAATTGAGCGCCAGTTGTTGTTTGAGCACGTATCTTAAGGCCCATAATGCCTGGCATCGGTCGATCAGGGCTTTGGTTTGTGCGGTAAGTCCCATAAAGAACATAGGTGAGGCAACTATGATGCGGTCCGCTTCCCTC
>JABHWQ010000347.1 GCA_018657655.1 Chloroflexota bacterium
ACATTGCTTGCTCCACTCCCGATACCTGCCAATGCAAACCAAATAGCTGCTTCAGCAATACTGTGTGCCATACCGGTCATGAACATGGAGATCGCCGCCACAGTCAGACCAGACGCAATAACCCGGCGGGGACCAAATCGAGCCGCCAGTACTCCTCCAGCCACCGCAAACAAAAGGTAACCGATAAGGTTGGCCGTTGCTAAGGCACCGCCAAAAGTGTTATCCATGCCAAGGCCTTTTTGCATGGACGGAAGTAGAACAGAGTATGAAAATCGCGCCAGTCCCAAAGAACCGAATACCACTAACGTTGCCATACCTAACACAATCCAACTGTAGTGGGAGCGCAAAGATTTACTATCGCTAATCTGTATCTCAATCAAAAAAAACCTCCAATGCTACTCATTCTATGACAATTACTGGGGGGTATTGAATCGGTATGACCTGCATCCAGGAACTTTACTACTGATTCGTAAAGATCTCAAGATTTTGCAGCTAGCTCCAACTTTGTACAGTTCTTGTATTTTTTCACATTATAGCACTGAAATTCTGTTAACAAATCTCTGCCTAATTTTAGGTGAATATTGCGGTTATTCCCCCAGACTTACTGTAGTTTAATAGCTTTTAGATTAGTTCTTTAATCTCAGTGGGGTAATCAGTTGTGACAGAATATTAAACAAATGGCGGGTTCGAGGATACCATTTAAAAACTTTTCTGCGAGATATGCCACAGGAATTGATTGAGCTGATTCAGGTGCTGGCGGCTTAGGATCCCCTTAGTCCATCTGTGCTCATTTTCGAGCGAAAAGTCACAATAGTCATACAACTTTTATTGCTCCCGGTGCTGGTTGGTAGACGCCTCCATTTCCAGTTGCCAGGAATTATATGCATCCAGCAGGTCCTTCAGTTTCTCCGGATGCCGGGCCGATAGATCATGTTGCTCGGCTACATCGTTATTCAAATTGTAAAGACAGGTTTTTGCATCATCCAGCTTCAGCAGTTTCCAATCGCCGTGACGTACTGCGAACTGCTTTTTCCACCTCCAAAACAGAGGTGTGCTGCGGACCGGGATTAATTCCGTGCCGGACATCTTATTCAGAAGATTTAAGCCGTCCAGTCTGTCTTCCTGTGTTTCTATCCCCGCCGCTGCCAAACATGTCGGTACTATGTCCAAGCTCGAGACAATGTGCGGGTAGGTAACTCCCGGGTTGAAACGGCCTGGGAAGCGCATCGACAACGGAACGCGGATACCTCCTTCCCGAAGGTTATATTTGGACCCTGACAGAGGTTTGTTGCTGGCGCCGGTATAGGGCGATCCACCGTTGTCCGAAAAGAAGATAACCAGGGTATTTTCTGATAACCGCAGTTCATCCAGAGCATCGAGGATTCGTCCGATATTGTCATCGAGACATTCCAGATTAGCAAGGTAAAGCTTGCGCCACTTCTCATCTACGGGATCAGGAACGGCATATTCCCGGTAGTAATCCTCATATTTACCCATCGACGGATCGTAGTTGGGTATCGGGTCGCAGCCATGCTTTCTGAGGTATTTTTCCGGAACTTCGTGAATCAGGTGATGGAGAGAATTGAAGCTAACATTGAGGAAGAATGGCTGCCCCTGTTGCATTTTCAAAAACTCGATTGCCTCGTCGGTGAATATTTCAGTTGTATAGCCTTCTTTGTATTCCTTCCATGAGCGGTTATGCATGAGTGGCCCAAGTGCTGCGCTGTGGCCGTGCGGGTCCGGTGTCCGCTTAGCGATCTCTTCGGAGAGGAGGAAGTAATCATGGGCGTGAGACGAAAAACCGAGGAACTCATCGAAGCCGTGATTTAGTGGATATTCACGAGAGTCATGGCTGTGGTATCCAACACCGAAATCACTTTTGCCCACTTTCCCGGTAGCATATCCGGCCCTCCGTAGGTGCTCTGCCAGCGTCTTTCGTCCCGGCGGCAGTTTCGCACCCCAGTTCAAGTGTCCCCAGCGTTGCTGATAGCATCCTGTATTCCATCCTGCCCGCGATGGACTACAAACAGGTGCGGTGACATATCCCTGAGAAAAGAGAATGCCATCCTGTGAGATACGGTCCATGTTGGGAGTTTGTATGTCGGGCGCGTGGTGGGAAAAAGCGCTCATATCTGCATAACCTTGATCATCCGTAACAATTATAAGGATGTTTGGCTTTGTGGAGTTGGCCGGCTTCAGTTCATCTGCCCATGAATATCGACTGGGCAGAATGCAACCAGCCAATCCTCCGGCAAATCCAAACCCCATTGTTTTCAGGAATGAGCGTCTTTCAATCATTGAGTATTCCCCTTTCAGATTTTCCAACTTATTGTATGTAGTCAGAACATGTTGGACATGTTGGTGTTGAATATTAAGGTGTAGTTCTCAACAATTGCAACTGGTATTTGCCTTCTCTCATTATTAGTGGTAACGTTCAGCGAAGGAAATCAATGATAAATCAGACATCTGGAGGTAGCCGGATGAAGCAACAAGCCGCAATACTTCTGATAATAGTTATCGTGTCAGTCGGCTGTTCTCAAAAATCAACCTTTGAATGGCAATATACCACCGATATAAATAATGATGGTCAACCAGAGCAGATATCTGTCCAGGACCTGAATGCTAACAATCGGCCGGATAAAATCGGAGATCTCCATCTGAGCGTAAATAATGATACTCTGGAAGCCAGGTTATGGAGTGAAGCCGAATTTGACATTGATGGTGAACCGGACGAACTTCGGATTTATATCGACCGTGACGGGAACGCCGAAATTGATACGGCAGAAGGCTGGCTCGGGCGGTATATTGCCCTCGATGATGACGGGCAATG
>JABHWQ010000162.1 GCA_018657655.1 Chloroflexota bacterium
GGTTATGCCGGGCGTTATATCGCAGACTCGTACTTTCCCCGTTAAACATTTCTAATAGTCTGGGTGCTTTTGCAGTTTGGCCCACTAGCTGATCATGGCGTTGGCAAAACCGAAAGGGTGATTATCATGACTGATTGCGAGCGCACCAAAAAGTGTCCATATTTCAATGAGCACCTGAAGGACCTTAAAGGTATCCAAGAGATGTGGGAAAAGAAGTACTGTAGAACGGACAAATCGCAGTGTGCGCGGCACATGGTGCTCGAAGCACTGGGCTCAGACTATGTTCCAAAGCTTCGGCTGCCCACACAGATCGACCGAGCAAATGAACTTATAGCGGAAGGAAAGGACGCCGCCAACGAGGAAGCTTCTGTCAACCCTCTTTCGTCGGGCGACTGGGCTCAACGTTATCAGGGAACACAAATTTTGCATTTGATGATGATTGAGCATTTGTTCCATCACTATTGGAAACTGGCAAAAATAGCGAAATCCCTGAAAGCCAGTCTTATTTAGCAATCGATAATCGTGTTTTTAGCCTCAATTCACTCGCTATTTAGCAAAAATGGCAGCATTGCCAAAATTACCGGGACGAAGCATAACAACTCAACAACGACTGCAGGGCGGCCTCCCTTGAGCTTGGGTCCGCTTCCGTCATTGGTTTTCAATCAGCTTGGCGGCAAGAGGGCAATAACAGGTATAGCGTGCAATCCGAAATCAGTGCTATAATCTCAGGCAATAAACAGGTTGCCGCCAAGTTAATCCGGCAGATACCATTGCAGCCTGTTAATTCGGACGTTATATACCAGCCTCTTATTGAAACATGTTCACTAATACGTTAACCTCGAAACATGCGTGAACTCCGCTTCTTAGACCCCATCAGGTCAATGCCATGTCGAAGAATATTTGGACGTAAAAATGCCAGTAAAACATATCAGGAAGGCTGAAACCCTGGCAATAAAAAGCTGATACAATGTGTCTGGATATTGCGAGGCGCTTGTGGAAAATCTGGACGAAATAAACCGATTAATAGCTGAAGCAGAACTGGAGTTGGCAAAGCTTGAGGGCCGAAGGTCAGAGCTGCTGAAAAATGTAACCAAATTACAAAAAGTGAAGGCGTCTTTTGTCCAGACTCAGCAGTCGCTATTACCTTCCGCCACTTCAATATCAGTGAACCGACATTCCTCCGAAGAAGCTAGAACCACGTTGTTTCGTAGCTTGTTTCGCGGTCGTGAGGACGTCTATCCCCGAAGATTTGAGAGTTTGAAAACTGGTAGAACCGGATATCAACCGGTATGCCGCAACGAATGGATCAGCGGGATTTGCGCCAAACCAAAGGTTCGTTGTGCCAATTGTCCATCCCGAGAATTTTTACCGATCACCGATGATGTGGTGCGCAACCATATCATCGGTACAGATCCCCAAGAAAAATCAGGTCGCGATTTCACAATTGGTGTATATCCCATGCTATCTGATGAAACCTGCTATTTCATCGCGGCTGACTTTGACAGAACTTCCTGGCAAGAAGACGCCATGTCATTCATCGAGACTTGCAGGCATTTCGATATACCCGCGGCATTGGAAAGATCGCGTTCCGGCAATGGTGGTCATGTTTGGATATTTTTTTCCGAATCTATACCTGCTGTAATGCCCCGGAAAATGGGAGCCTTCCTGCTAACTCAAACCATGGAACGGCGGCCTGAGATTGGCTTTGATTCTTATGATCGTTTCTTCCCAAATCAAGATACGTTGCCCCAAGGTGGATTTGGGAATCTGATAGCTTTGCCCCTGCAAAATAAGCCGAGGAAAAATGGTAATAGTGTTTTCGTGGATGACGACTTTGTTCAATATCCTGATCAATGGGCTTTTCTCTCATCAATTCGCCGAATGAATCAACAGGAAGTTGAGCTTGTTTGTAATGTAGCAAAAAGACAAGGTGGATTCCTGGGAATTAGAATCCCAGTGACTGACGAGAGCGATCGTGAACCCTGGACTGTTCTACCATCAAAGCAGGAATATGAGCCCCCGGTCACTGGCCCGTTACCTGATGAAATTGAGTTGGTGCTCTCAAATCAGATTTATATTCCCAAGATAGATATTCCGCCATCCCTGTATAATCGATTGATTCGCCTGGCAGCTTTTCAAAATCCAGAGTTTTATAAAGCGCAATCCATGCGGCTGTCAACTTTTGGAAAGCCGCGCATCATTAGTTGTGCAGAAGACTTCCCAGAACATTTAGGGTTGCCAAGGGGCTGTTTAAGCGAATTGCTCGACTTATTTCAGTCACTCAAAATTAAAACGCGTCTCATTGATCACCGCGTATCCGGTATCCCTATCAATGTTGAGTTCCATGGAGGTTTGCGGGAGGAACAACAGGAGGCCGCCAATGCTCTGTTGCGGCATGAAACAGGAGTTTTATCTGCGGCGACGGCTTTCGGCAAAACAGTTGTGGCGGCTTATCTGATTGCGCAACGCAAGGTCAACACGCTGATTATCGTTCATCGCCATCAATTGCTTGAACAATGGGTGGAAGCATTAGGCCAGTTCCTGAGACTTGAATTAAAAGAGATTGGTCAAATCAGGGGTGGGAAGTATGAACCGACCGGAAAGATCGATGTTGCGATGATTCAGAGCTTGATCAAGAAGAATGTCGTCGATGATATTCTCGGTGAATATGGCCATATAATTGTTGACGAGTGTCATCACATATCCGCAGTCAGTTTTGAACAAGTTATCAGGCAAAGCAAGGCCAAATACACTACGGGGTTATCAGCCACAGTTGCGCGGAAAGACGGTCACCACCCTATCATTTTTATGCAGTGCGGTTCTATCCGCTATCAAGTAGACGATCGCCAGCAGTCTGCCCAACGGCCTTTTGACCATAAGGTTATAATTCGGCCCACTAATTTCAGCTTCCGTCCTATTTGCAAAACGTGACGTCTCACTCAATTCAAGATATTTATTCACTATTAGCCGGGAGTGATGCTCGTAATAATATGATAGTCAAAGATGTTATTGCCTCGGTGCAGGCGAAGCGGTTTCCGGTGCTACTCACCGAACGGCGCGACCATCTGGATTTGCTAGTCGGTATGCTGACGCCACATATCCGGAATGTCATTGTAATGAGGGGTGGATTGGGCAAAAAACAGCGACGTCAATTGGCCGATAAAATTGCCGGTCTTCCTTATGACCAGCCACGGGTGATTATCGCTACCGGGCGTTATCTGGGTGAAGGATATGACGATGATCGGCTGGATACACTATTCCTGGCGCTGCCCATATCCTGGCGAGGGACATTGACTCAATATGCGGGGCGACTTCATAGAGGGAACGCCACCAAGAAAGAAGTAATCATTTATGATTATGTGGATTTTGAAGTTCCTGTGTTGACAAGGATGCATGTCCGGCGGAAAGCCGGATACAAATCTATTGGATATAGTATTGAATCATCGTATCCCAATCTCAAGCCTGATCAGCTTGCGCTGGAAACGCGTAGCGATCTCTAAATACGAGATTCGTTTCTCAGGAGATGGGATTTGTTGCCGCCATTGTAATTGTTCCCAGAAATAGGCATAGTTGCACCAGTATATTCGTATGATTATAATTGCACATAAGGTGCCATGAAGTAGTGGTATGTGTGAAAGGATAGACTTTGAACTGGTTTAAGCAAGGATATTTTGCATGGTCTCAAATCATCAAAACAATAACAAGTCTCTCGAACCCTGGATATGGGACGCGGCATGCAGCATCCGGGGTGCCAAGGAAGCCAGCAAATATAAAGACTATATTTTGCCCCTCATCTTTGTAAAACGGCTCTGCGATGTCTTCGATGATGAGATCGACCGCATCGCAGATAATGTCGGCAGCAGAGCCAAAGCCTTCAAGCTGGTCAAGCACGACAAAAAGCTGGTTCGCTTTTACCTACCCCTAGAGCCGGATGATCCCGAAGAACCAGTCTGGACTATCCTCCGAAAGCTGGCAGACAAAATTGGAGAGCAGCTTACCACACA
>JABHWQ010000302.1 GCA_018657655.1 Chloroflexota bacterium
CTCGTTGGGCATGACAATTACGCGGACAACAGGGACAGTCGAGCAATTCATCGAGTGGAGCAAGGATTTCTCGGGGAATCGGTTGAACCATCCTAATTAACCAATTTGCGGGTACTGATACGTTCCGTGCGACACCTCACCTTAATACTCCCGCCCAATCATCGATTCGGTCAGCAGTGTGAGATCATTTTTTGCACCTGAGAATATTCGGGCTTGGTCCAGTTTTTCCATGGCCTTTTCGCAATACTGGCGCACAACATCTCCGGCATACTGTCTAGCATTCAAACCATCCAGGATATTCAAAACATCAGGTACGTCCCTTTCAGCAATTAATTCCTGACCATAGATTCGGAGTAATGATGCCCGCTGATCCGCATCGGCCTTTTCCATCCCATATACTATCGGAAGGGTCTTTTTCTTTTTCATAATGTCAGTAGCGGAAGACTTCCCGGTGACACTGGTTTTTCCCCATATACCAAGCACATCATCCTGCACCTGAAATGCCAAACCCAGGTTTCTCGCAAACTGCCCCAAATGCTCTATCGTTTCCTCATCATCCGTACCCAGCATGGCACCAAGTTTCAGCGAACACTCAAAAAGGGCGGCCGTTTTCCCACTAATCATCTCCAAATACTCGTCTATTCCAATATCAAGCCTTTCCTCATATGAAATATCCAGGTACTGACCCTCACACAGCCTAAGACAGGTTTCATCCAACAGCCGTGCAGCACGGATCACCTTTTCAGCAGAGACCCTCTTCTCTTCAAGTTTAAGCAAGGCTAATCGAGCCAATATATGCATGGCATCACCGGCATTTATGGCCTGTGGCTGTCCCCAAATGTGCCACACTGTCGGTATACCTCGGCGCTCATGGTCTCCATCTTCAATATCATCATGGATGAGAGTGAAATTATGGAGCAGTTCAACGGCAGCAGCAGCGGGAAGCGCCACACGCCAATCACCCTTCACAGATTCACACGAATAAAGACAGAGGGAAGGACGTAGTAGCTTTCCACCCTTGGCTGGTCTGGCCTGACCGGAAGCATCAACCCACCCCAGGTGATAGCGCATCATGTGATAAAGAGGCAACGAGGAATCCCCGATCATTGAACGGAGTTCTGTATCGAGGTCGGGTTGATATCGAGAGGAAAGGTCTTTAGGATTCATACTTTATTGCTCTCGGGCATGCATCTTCTCCAAACGTTGAGCATGTCTACCGCCCTCAAATTCCGAAGCCAGATAAGCGACGACGATCTCCCTGGCAAGTCCTTGCCCGATAACTCTTTCACCCATACAGAGGACATTGGCATTATTGTGCGCTCGGGCCCCTTTGGCACTGAACGTATCATGGCAGAGTGCAGCCCTGATTCCATCGACCTTATTGGCAACTATGCTCATTCCAATCCCCGATCCGCAAACGAGGATACCCTGATCAAAACGCCCCTGAACCACTGCATCCGCTACCTCGAAACCGATATCGGGATAATCTACTGAATTAGTATCGAAGCATCCGAAATCCTCACAATTATGACCTATTTCTGCGAGGATATCTTTCACAGCCTCTTTCAAAACAAACCCGGCATGATCACTACCGATGGCAATCTGCATTTTCTTTAACCTCCTGAGTAATGAGCGAGCAAATCAGATGTTCTCTGACACACGTATTTGAGCGTAGTCTAACACACGAAAATCACCAATAAAAGTCAATCTGCACCAGATGGATATTTACAGCTTTCTCAAAGTACGCGCAAATATGGCCATCCCTAAACTGAATGCAACCAGGATAGCACCACCGACGCCAACCACCAATGGCGCATCCAGCAACTCAATGGCTGCAGTGATAGGCAAAACCGCTATTGGGAAGATCGCAATATTGGTCATGTAAAGACTCATCACTCGCCCCCTCATTTTCTCTTCGCTGTTCAACAAGAGTAGTGTGTTGTTGACCGACATGTAGCTGCTATGGGTCATTCCAATCACCACCAGCAACAGCACGGAAAGATAGAAAGTATTGGAACTTGCGAAGAGTACTAGGAATACTCCGAACAAGGTGGCACAAATCAATAGAAGCGCTCCCTTGCGTCTGAAATTACCCATCGAGGCCAGTGTAACTGAAGCAAAAAGAGCACCTATACCTGCCGCTGCTGCGAGAAGCCCTAGGCCGTCAACCCCCACTTCAAGCACATCTTTGGCAAACAATGGTAATAGCATCATGTAGGGCATTCCAAACAGAATAGGAACAAAGGCCATGACGAGTAATTCACGCAATGCGGGGCTGTGCCGTACGTAGCTCAAACCGTCCGAAATTTCACTGCGGACAGTTGCCAATGCGTCAGGAGTCCGTTTCCCTACCCGAGGAACTGAAAACAGCAACGAGGTAGCAACTATAGACAAAGCCACCATCAGGAAATAAACGCCGTCTATGTCAATCGCAGCTATTAGCACTCCTCCCAAGGCTGGCGCCAGAACCCGGTTCAAATTCTCTGTCCCCGATGAAAGGGCGACGGCATTCATGACTTGCTGATGGCCCACAAGTTGCGGCACTATTGATTGGCGGCTGGGTATATTGAAAGCAAGTATTATTCCGTTAACCACAGAAGCAATAACCAGATGCCACCAGACGATTGTATCCGTTGTAATCAGCACTGCAACGGATAATAGCATCAATGTTGTAAGGAATTGAGTAACGATCATGAGATCACGCTTCTCCCATCGCTCAACAAAAACACCGGCAAAAGGAGAAAGCAGAAGAAGCGGCAGTCCGGCGCCAAAACTCACCCATCCCAGAGCAAGAGGCGAATCGGTCAGTTCGTACATGTACCAGCCACGCGCAAACAACTGCATATTCATAGCTGCAGCGGCAAATGTGGCACTGAACCAATACCATCGATAATTGGGGATCTGAAGTGAACTAAGAGTCGTGCGCCATCCTCTGGTTGCTGCCATAAGCTCGTTTTAGTTTCCCGATTCAGTTACTTCAATTTGCCGAATGCAAGGGCCGCAGAGCCTGGCAATCTCATCGCCAGATACAGCGCCTTCCCGAATAATGGTAGGGACTTCGCCTGTAACATCAATTACTGTGGACTCGATCCCTCCCGGGCAAATGCCCCCATCAAGGACAAAATCGACTTCGCCCCCTAATTGGGCCCGAACTTCTTCAGCACTGGCGACACTGGGTAATCCGGAAAGATTAGCACTGGTCCCGATAAGTGGACTGCACAGCCCTCGGATTAATGCTAATGCCAGAGGATGATCGGGTATTCGAACCGCTATGGTATTTCCGCCTGCTGTGAGCCAATCAGGCAAAGAAGGTGACTTCCGAACAACCAGCGTCAATCCTCCAGGCCAAAAGTGGTCCATCATATTTTTTGCTGTTTCGGATATCCCGGTTGCGAGATCGGCTAACTCGCTTTCATCGGCAATCAGGAGGGGAAATGGCCGAGTCAGTGGCCGTTGTTTTATGCGGTATATTCTGGCTGAAGCTTTTTCATTGAAAGCATCCGCGCCAAGGCCATAAACCGTATCTGTGGGATAAACAACAACGCCACCCTCTTGAAGAATTGAAACGGCTTGCTGTAAAAATTGTTCCATAACAAAAACGGGGGATCAAAGGCCCTTTACCGGAACTTGACTCAACTATACCATAATGATAAGCTGGATACATTGTTGAACGGAGCCTCAAATGCCTGCAAAAGAATCGCGTCCTAAAGCTGCTGAACAATCTGCCGTAGTCATTGATTTTGGGTCCCAGTATAGCTGGCTCATCGCACGTCGTGTGCGTGAGTGCGGCGTCTATTCCGAGGTTGTAGCACATAACGCCCCATGGAAAAAAGTGGCCCGCCTCAACCCGAAGTGTTTCATCCTCTCCGGCGGACCTGCCGGTGTATATGAAACCGACGCTCCCATGGCACCAACTTATGTCTTCGAAAGTGGACTTCCCGTGCTCGGAATATGCTATGGCATGCA
>JABHWQ010000182.1 GCA_018657655.1 Chloroflexota bacterium
AAAAGGCGCTATCGTAAGTGCGGGTTTGAAACCTGCCGCTACTTCTCCCGTTTTCGAACCCACAATGCTATAATCCCATCAAATGGATATCGATACTCTCCAAAGTAAATTCTTCGGCTCCATGATAGGCACCGCTGTCGGCGATGCTCTGGGCGCTGGCTTCGAAGGTCTGCAGGGATTTACCGAAGAACATGTCCACACCGTTGCTGACCGAAGAAGGGTTTTGAGATACACCGATGACACACACATGATGATCGGCGTTGCCGAATCGCTCATCGCAAAGATCGGTTTTAACGGTGAACACATGGCAGACAGGTTTGTCAAAAACTATAACTGGGAACCGTTCAGGGGATATGGGCCCGGTCCGCCACGCATTTTTGCCTCTATTCAAGCAGGAGAAGCCTGGGACAAGGCTTCATAAAATCTCTATCCCGGTGGTTCTTATGGTAACGGCGCCGCTATGCGAATCGCTCCGGTCGGGCTTTTCTACTACGACGATCCTCAGAAATTGAGGGAAGTCGCTTATCAATCGGGGCATATCACTCATGCTCACGTATTGGGCAAGGAAGGAGCTGCCCTGCAAGCCTATACTGTTGGGTTGGCAACCACCATGAATCCCGATTCTCCTTTTGAGAGAGAGGCATTTCTGACGCATCTCAGCGACTTTGCAGAACAAGATATCTACAGAGAAAAGCTCCAGAGGATGGAAAGCCTGTGGAACGAGCCTGATAGAACAAAGATAGCTACAAATCTGGGCAACGGTATTGAGGCCTTTAATTCGGTACCGGCAGCTATTTTCAGCTTTCTGTCCCATCCCACATCATTTGAAAAAGCAGTTGTGTATGCCATAAGATTAGGGGGAGATACCGATACCATTGGGGCTATGACCGGGGCAATCTCCGGGGCATATCTTGGCCTTGAGGCTATCCCTGACAAATGGAGCGTGAAGCTCGAAAACAGGCTCTACATTGAACCGTTGGCCAAGGAGTTGTGGCAGCTTAAAACTCAATGAAGTTCGATTATTACAGGTATCACAGATGCTCTGTTCGCCTAAAGGAATACGACTATTCCCAACCCGGCGCATACTTCGTCACGGTTTGCACTAGAAACAGAGAGAGCCTTTTCGGAGAAATTAGCAACGGATCAATGAAACTGAATAATTTTGGCAAGATCGCTCAAGAATGCTCGGAGGATTTACCAAATCATAGCCTATCCGTAAGAATAGATACTTTTGTCGTGATGCCAAACCATGTGCATGCCATTGTATTTCTCGCCAATGATGGTGGAGGCACGGCATGCCGTGCCCCTACGTTAGAACAATTTGGCAAACCAATTCCAGGATCATTAGCAACAATTATGCGCTCGTTGAAAGCGGCAGTTTCCCGCCAGATCAATCAACTGCTGCACACTCCCGGCCTACCCATCTGGCAACGTAACTATTACGAACATGTCATCAGGAAAGAAGAATCGTTGGATGACATCCGGCAATACATCATTGAAAATCCGCTACGCTGGACTGAGGACGAAGAAAACCCAACCAATATCTCACTTCAAAGATAAACCATGCCAGTAAAACGACATTTTATCGGATGGGATGCGCCACTAACAACCAAGGTCCGCGAGTTTCTGTTACCAGAAAAATCCTCCGGGCCAGTCAATTTGGGCAAGGATTTGATAATTGTACCAACTCGGCAAGCAAGTCGACGGCTCCGGGAGACCTTGGCCCAACATTGTTCGGAAGAGAAAGCGGCACTTCTCTCACCACAGGTTGAAACCCCCGTTTACTTCTTTCGTCCCGATAGCGAGACAATAAATGTAGCCACTCCGACTGAGGTCGTGGCGATTTGGGCTAACCTACTGAGACAAGCCGACCTCAATCAATTCAAAGGTCTCTTTCCCGCACGAGCACCGGAACAAGATTTCGCTTGGGCGATGTACACCGGTGATGAGATAGAAGGTCTGCGAGATACACTGGCAGATGGTGGATACAGGATCGCAGACGTATTCAGGGATTTCAGTGACATTCTGGAAGAATTCGACCGCTGGCAAGACCTTTCCCAACTGGAAACGGCATATCTTAAACAGCTCGAAGAATTTGGGCTGCAGGACCCCTGCGAACTGATGATCAAACGGGCTGCAAACCCCAAACTGCCCAAAGGCAATAAACGAATAGTCATCGCCGCTGTGCCTGATCCCACTCCGCTCATGGTCAGGGCGCTTGAAAACCTTGCTGAGTACAAAC
>JABHWQ010000414.1 GCA_018657655.1 Chloroflexota bacterium
AAACTTTTCCCGGCGGGTCCTTTTCTTCTTATTGTCATAGGCGAGGCTGGCAAACGATGGCCCATCTATCATCGGTAAATCTCCTTGAATAAATCCTGTCACTATTATCTCATGATTCGAGACTTATTCAGAGATTCCTTAAATGATACGGAAAGTGAACCACTTGGCCAACGGACGATCACATCAGTATGCCGCAGGAATCGATCTGTTTTTCAGGGCAAAAATACCTGCATTTTGGGTTTGTGTTACCCCTCCATTTAGAGATAAAGTACCCTGATGGTGGGTGAATATATGGTTGCGGTATCTGCAGGAATGGTCAATGTGAACACAACTTGCTTTTTAAGGCAGAACACCTTACCATAATAGAGTAGAAACAGCTCAATCAGGGGCGCCCGAGTGCGAACTCGGGCTTAAATTGAGTGCAAGTCCGGTGAAATTCCGGCGCGGTCCCGCCACTGTGACTCCCTAGAAAGGAGAAGCCAGGACCTCAGCCTCTGAGTGACCTAATATACGCCTCCGTGGCAGAGGGGTAGGTCGGATGTCAAGATCACCGCCAGGAAACCCCCCTCGCCGAACGGCGAGGGGGGTTTTAATTTTAAGCGGGTAAAAAATAGGTGTCTTTCGATTAAGCCATAAATTAGTAATGGAAGGTTTATGATTAGGGAAAATCTGGCAGAACACATCGTGCTGGAATATACGCATGCCCATGTACATATTGAATTCGATGTACCTCATCGGGTTGTCAGTTCAGCGGTGTTGAACGGAGGATTCGTTGAGGCCAACCATATCGTCAATATAAAGGTTGAAGGACATTCGGATACGAAACAGAAGATACATGATCTTCCCGAGGATGCGTTGGCAGATTATTGTCTGAAACAAGATTGGCAGGGCAAGATAGTAGGCATGATGACTGCTGCCTCGATGGACTCACTGCAAATTGTGAGAACAGCGGAGCAAGGTATTGAAATAATTGTGCTGGTGACATCTGGTTTATCCAACCCGAGACGTGCCGGTGATCGTGCCGAATATCGTGAAATTGGCAATTCAGTGACACACGCAGGAACCATCAACATTATTTGCCTCACGACGGCCACACTCACGGAGGCTGCCATGATAGAAGCAGTGTCCGTTGCGGCTGAAGCAAAATCTGCTGCACTTCAGAATCTGGGGGTCTTGAGTTCGGTATCCAATGAGCTGGCCACGGGTACGGGAACTGATGCTATCGCTATTGGAAGCGGTTTTGGCCCGAAAGAAGTGAGATATTGCGGAAAGCATGTATTGTTCGGGGAAATGCTGGCACGTTCGGTAATTGAAGGGATCACCTCTTCAATCCGTTGGGAATTGGGGAACGAACGATAACATTAAAAAACTGTAGATACAGATAATATAAGGAGATTTATAAATGAAACGGTTTTGGTTGAAAACTTTGGTTGCGGTGGTTTTGATATTAGCGCTTGCGCCTTTGGGTGCTTGCGATGACAATGATGCTGACACGACAACCCCAAAAAACAATCTGGCTACAGATGAGGCCCCCGATAAATCCTCATTGAGAATAGTCTCGCTAGCGCCGAGTAATACCGAAGTAATATTTGCATTGGGACTTGGCGATAATTTAGTTGGTGTTACCGAGTACTGTGATTATCCTCCGGAAGCTGAAGAGAAAGCGAAGATCGGAGGGTTCTCGACGGTTGATATGGAGAAAGTGATTGAGGTGGCTCCGGACCTGGTTGTGGCCACCAGTATGCATGAAGAATCGGTTACCCCTGAACTTGAGCGACGCGGACTGAAAGTGATCACCCTGGCCCCGGAAACCTTAACCGAGGTACTTGATGGCATCATCGAAGTTGGCGCCGCAACAGGAAAAGAGGGAGTAGCTTCCGAGTTGGTTGCTCAGATGCAAGAGAAAATTAATGCCGTGATCGAAAAAGTCGAACCGCTGTTAGAGGGGGATAAACCCGGTGTTATGTATGTCACATGGCATGATCCCATATGGACGGTTGGCAACAGCACTCTAACCCACGAGCTGATTGAAATCGCAGGCGGTGAGAATGTGTTTGCCGATGGAGACGGGAATATGGAAACCGACCTGGAAACAGTAGTGTGGCGGAATCCTCAGGTGATTTTGGCATCGATCGGGCACGGTTCGGCTGAAGATTCACCGGTGACGTGGGCTAACACTGAAGGCAGGCTGTCTGGACTCGATGCTCTCAAAGACGGCAGAGTGTATGGGATTGACGCGAATCTGGTTACTCGCCCCGGCCCCAGGCTTGTTGAAGGGCTTCAAATTGTAGCTGAATATCTCTATCCGAGTGTGTTCGTAGAATAGACCTTAAACTGAAGTGAATATGTTGACCGACATACCCGAGCCCTCCCAAACCAAAATGCCACGGGCACAGCATACCCTCCGCTGGCGCAGTCGCCTGTGGGCTGTGGGAGGGCTGGTAGTTGTACTGGCGGCGGCAGTTGCTTTGGCAACTTCCGTTGGCAGTGCAGATATATCCTTTTTCACCGTCTGGGAAATACTCTTTTCCAAGCTGCCTTTTCTCAATATCGACTATAAAGGTGATGAGAGGATCGAGGATATAATTCTCACCATCCGGCTTCCTCGAGTAGTACTGGCCGGACTGGTGGGAGCCTCTCTTGCCGTGGCCGGAGCGACTTATCAAGGCCTTTTCCGTAATCCT
>JABHWQ010000451.1 GCA_018657655.1 Chloroflexota bacterium
ATTTGTACGGATGTATTGGGGGAGGGTTAAGTGGGGAATCGACTTTGACAAAGAAGTGCCCCAGCAAAGATACGTATTGGTATGTTATGCCATCAATAGACCTGGAACAAACGAAGCTCTGCGATGGATGGGGGTTCATAGGGATCAGGCGTCGGCTGTATGGGGTATGTGTGAAATAGAGGAGCATGGCACTGGAAAGGTAATATTCCCAGCGTCTCCAATTAGATTTCTTCCTCACGATGGTGATAGATCAGCAATACACGTTTCAATATCCAGCCATACTATTGGTAGGAAATTCGCAGTTGTTTTCCAGAGTTTAGAGAGCGTGGGGGCTTGCGTTAGTGCAAATCCAGAACTAATCCTTGGGGTAGGCCGATACGTGGCGCGGTTTGATATTCTTGCTGATGGAACGAAGTTAAACTGTCAATCCAAGTTTGTAGTCCAAAGCGACGGTATTCTGCGCTGGTCACCAAACTAGACCAATAGGAATCCGTGCCACTTATTTTTACCCAATTCCGTTTCAACAACATCCAAGTCATTCAGTTCAGAGAATTCAAATTCCCCATATACTGCTGGTGGGGGGAACACGCGGGCAAATAACCGTTTGAACATTCCCAAATTCGGTGATGCTTTCATAAGTGCTATCATCCGTGCAAGATGTTTCTCCAAATGGGGATTGCCGATATCCTCAGTAAGGAATTGGTGGTGCCTGGGCTGCTGCGGATGCGATGAACTATGACGAGATAATCGGTCCGTGCGAATTGCGCAATTACTGGCTGACTGCGCTAGAGCTAACCTCCTGCCGTAAAAGTGAAAACGTTGGGCCAAGATCAGGCGGTATTCGTCCCTAATTGAAACAGGGCTACTCAAGGAAACATCGGCTGCTCGGCAAGTTCTTCAAACACTTTGGTGCGCAGCTTCGTTAAAGTCGCTTTAAGCTTGTCTCGTTCCTTTGCGGATAGGGAACCGAGAATTCGGGGAATAACTTGCCGTGAGTGACTTCGATATGCCTCCTCACCTTTCTCTGTCACCTCTACCCGGACCTCACGTTTGCCCTCTTTACTACGGATGCAGTTTATGAGATCCTGTCTATCCATCCGATCGAGTAGTTGATAAACAGTAGCTGGGCGGCGGACCAAGCGACGAGATATCTCAATAGCTGTGAGTGATCCCCCTGCGGCCTTGATGATATATAACACCCCGACCTGTATTGACGAAAGCCCGAAAGGTCTCAACTCGTTGTCTCTGGCTCGCAGCATTCCGTCCGATACCTGTCCCAACAGAACCCATATCTCATGTTCCTCGCTCAAAGTGAGGGCGTATTCTGATCCCAATTCAGGCTTGATCGGAGATTGATTGTCTGCCGCAGTATCCATAATGAGATCCTCTTGATCTATGTTGATTAGGGTGTGCTTTGCCTTGGTTCTCCTGCAACAAATTCTACTAGAATGGAAGCCTATACGATAGCGTTGACAAAGGATATTCTGGATGCTAGAATGAGCAAAACGATATAGGATACTATATAGGGTATTATACCAGTGTATTTATATTCTGCAACCCTCAAGTATGAAAGGGGATCTCATGTTTATGTTCTTCGATTTCCGCAACTATTTTCGGATGGTCAGATTGGCAATTCGGGAGAAAGACCGCAGGGGTCGCCGGACGGCACGCTTTATGATGCTGGTGGTAGTTCCGATCATGGCGCCTTTGCACGCCATCTGTTGCTTTCTCGACTATATTTTCTTTCCCAGACTATGGAGACTCAAGGTGGAAACCCCGGTGTTTATTATCGGTCACGCTCGCAGTGGTACAACTCTGATGCATCGCCTGATGACTCGCGATCCGGATCGATACAGCTATTTCCTTGCTTATGAGATGGCCTTCCCTTCATTAACGGAGAAAAAGATACTCCGCTTGTTAGGCCTCATTGATCGCAGGTTCCTCAGCTCCAGATTTCACAAGAAGCTCACGGCTAAGGAAGACAAAATATTGGAGAAGTCGCGTGATGTGCACTATACTGGGCTTTACAGTCCTGAGGAAGATGATTTCGTCCTCACATTCTCTTGCGCATCCGGAATGTCGATTGTTCTCTTCCCTTACATGGACCAGCTTGATTTCTATTACCTGGATGAATGGCCTAGGAAGCGGCGACAAAAATGGATGGGAGGCTACCGGCAATTTGTTCGAAGGCAGCTTCTTCTGAACGGGCGAGGCAAGACACACCTCAGTAAAAATCCAACATTCAACGGTCGTGTAGAGGCTCTTATTGAGGCATTCCCGGATGCACGTTTTGTAGTGATGGCCCGTGACCCCCGTGAAGCAATCCCGAGCTTATTGAAGCTGCTGAAGGACTCATGGCGCCGTATGGGTTGGAAAGATGAGAGAACCGAGGAATCACTCCAGATTTTGGCACGACAATCCATTCACTCATATTGGTATCCGTTCAAGGCACTTGAAGATCATCCGCAGACGAAATGGACAGTTGTAGATTACCGGGAGTTGGTTGGAAGTCCCAAGCGAACGGTTGAAGAAGTGTACGAGAAACTCGGGCTCGAAATGACGCCGGAGTACACGGCCGTCCTAGAAGAAGAGGAAAATCGGGCACGGAAGCATAAAACCGAGCATCGGTACACGCTTGATGAATTCGGGATCGATGCTGATGCTCTGCGCGACGAGCTGGCCGAACTTTTTGACCGGTTTGGCTGGGAGAATCAGATCCCCATGCCTGCCGGAGAAACGATCGGATAGTACGGGACAACAGACGATTTGGGTACATATCAATGAGTGGAGAAAGCCATGAATAACCAGAAAGCAAGCAACATCTTTTGGCACGATGGGCCCATAACGCGTGTTGATCGAGAACAACAAAAGGGCCATCGAGCTTTCACTCTGTGGTTCACCGGTCATTCAGCATCGGGCAAATCCACATTGGCGGTGGCGACCGAAAAGGCTCTGTTTGAGTGGGGTTGCCATACCTATATTCTAGATGGGGACAATATCCGGCACGGGATGAACAAAGACCTTGGCTTCTCACCCGAGGATCGTACCGAGAACATCCGACGAATCGGTGAAGTCGCCA
>JABHWQ010000209.1 GCA_018657655.1 Chloroflexota bacterium
GGAACTTCATGCTGAAGAGGACAGCCGCAAACGTGATGAAATCGATACTAAAAACCACGCCGATAATCTTGCCTATCAGACTGAAAAGACATTGAACGAGATGGGTGATAGGGCCCCTGCCGAGCTTAAAGCAGAGGCTGAAGGAAAAGTGTCTGCGGTTAGATCAGCCATTCAGAGCAGCGATACCGATCAAATTAAGAGAGCGGTGGAGGAACTGGAAGCTACTATGCAGCGGATCGGGCAGGAAGTATACGCTGGCGCCGGAGTTGGAGCATCAGGGTGTGGAGAGGGTTGCGGCGATGATTGTGGTGATGGCTGTAGCGACGGCACAGTCGAGGGCGAATTCAGGGAGGTTTAAGAAATGTGTAGGGGCGATTGATGAATCGCCCCTACTTCAAAAGAGTATCTAGAGAAAGGGGTTGATTCAGGATGGATTACAAAGATTACTACAAAATACTGGGTGTTGATAAAAAGGCATCCGAAAAGGACATGAAAAAGGCGTATCGAAAACTGGCACGCCAGTACCATCCTGATGTCAATCCCGGCAACCCGGATGCTGAGGCTAAATTCAAAGAGGTAAACGAGGCATACGAGGTTCTCAGCGATAAAGAGAAACGGCAGAAGTACGATGAGCTAGGAGCCAACTGGAAACAGTATGACCAGTGGCAAAAGGCAGGTGGAAATACGCAGGGCCAGCCATTTGGGTCGGGTCAATCCGGATTTGGATCCAGGCAGCCAGGCCAATCCGGATCCCCGTATCGGACAGTAACTGCTGATGAAATGGAGGATCTATTTGGAGGAAACGGGGGATGCTCTGATTTCTTCTCCCAGTTCTTCGGCGGGGCTAGCGGTGGATCAAGCCGGCAATATCAGCAAAGACCCCGAAAAGGACAGGATCTTGAACATACCGTTGATATCACACTGGAGGAAGCCTTTGACGGAGCAGCACGGCGGATACAAATGGGAACCAACGGAACATCAAGGACGATTGAGGCAAAAATTCCACCAGGCGTCAAAGATGGTTCCCGAATAAAGATGGCCGGGCAGGGAGGGATAGGCGCAGCCGGTGGACCCTCAGGTGATCTGTATCTTGTGACTCAGATCAAATCGAACAGCAGATTTGAACGAAACGGTGATGATCTGTCAACCATGCTATCCGTGCCGCTCACCACGGCAGTCCTGGGTGGAGAAATAGATGTCCTAACCATTAATGGCACGAAAGTAAAACTCAAGATTCCGGCTGAAACACAGAACGGCAAGAAAATCAGACTACAAGGTAAGGGCATGCCCAAATTAAGGAGAAATGATGAAAAGGGTGATCTTTACGCTGATGTCAGGGTAGTCCTGCCGGAGAAGCTTTCAGATAGTGAACGTAAGTTATTCGAAAAACTGGCTGATTTGAGAAAGAACTAAGCTTCAGGGCGGTTTTGTACTTAAAAAACACACAGGTCTGTTCCAAAGCACAGAATACCTGATCCTCGGGCCTTCAAAGTACTTGGCGGGTATTTTATTGATAGGGATACTATTGTTATAGATGCGTCAGGTGACGAGATTCAATACCGCAGAACGATTGTAGCCGAACATGTCGAAGCATGAATGAAATTATGGTGATTTCTAACGAACGAGGAATACTATGGACGTGAAAGTCTATTCAACGCCAACCTGTGGGTATTGCCACCAAGCGAAAAAATTTCTTAATGACAAAGGCGTGAAGTTCACCGAATACGATGTCTCAAGGGACCAATCGGCAGCTCAGGAGATGTTGAAACTGACAGGCCAAATGGGCGTGCCCGTAATTGTGGCTAACGGACAAACCATCATCGGATTTGACCGAGCCAAGCTGGAAAAACTGCTGTCTAAAAGCAATGTCGGCAACGATAAACGCCCGCATTTTGGATTGAAAATAGCTGACGCCAGCAAGATAGCGCAAAAGTCCGGGTCTATTCCCGTTTTTGGAGCTTTTGTAGGGGCAATCACCGTGGGTTCCCTGGCAGAGAAAGCGGGAATTCATGCAGGCGATATAGTAACTGAGATCAACCTACGGTCAATAAACAACGCCGGTGATCTGGAACAGGCGCTA
>JABHWQ010000160.1 GCA_018657655.1 Chloroflexota bacterium
ATAACAGACTGAATTCTATACGTACCCTCGAAGATTTTTCCCTGGAACTACGGTGCCTGATACCCCATTCCCGATCTTGTTTTCCTGGGAGTTTTTGATTCCTTATCTGGTAAGGAGTATTGGGAAATTTGCTGTGAAAGTGCTTACAAAACAATAATTTGCAGAAGGCCTTCTGGCCAACCCGAAAGCTTTCTACAGGGATGTTGTGGCCAGATGCCTTCTTGTAGGCGCTCTTTGCCGCTTAGTTGGCGTGGAAACTTTATTTAGTGGAGTAGAAAAACTCATAACCTGTTGTTTTTATATTATCTGAAGTGCGATACATTTGCAGGCCATTGACTCGTGGGGTTAGATAGATCCGAGGAAATCAAGCTGATCATTGAGGTTTAGAATGTCGTAACTATCTGTAAAATTTATAATAAGGTATAGAAAATACTCGATCCTCCATTTGAGGGGCGAGTATTTTTTTGTTTTGTCAATTTAAAATAGCTAATAACTATTTGTTTTTAATACACTTGGAGAAACATAGGAATTGATTAATAAATAATCGTAAGTACACATTGTCAAATCAACTAACCCCCAAACTCTCACCCAGAAAGGAGCAAATATATGAAAAACAAGAAGATAGACATCAAGAAACCCCAGCGTATCGAGGTAGAAGTAGATAAGATCGACTACGATGAAGACATGCCTCGGAATCCCAAATATGCGGCCTGGGAGAAGTTGATCGAAAGCATCAAAAGACAAGGTGTTCAGGTGGCCATTGCCGTAGAGAAAAGAGGTGATAGATGGCATCTCATCTACGGCTTTCGAAGGTTGATGGCAGCCATAAAAGCCCGAGAAAAAGTTATTCCAGCTTTGGATTTTTCTGGAATAGCGCCTTTAGGAGCAAAGTGGCTTTACGCCCTGGAGAACTTATCGCGAAAAGAGCTAACCCCCATTGAGAAAGGACGGCTGATTATCGACTTGAGAAGAGCAGCGAATGAAGAAGATGGTGAAGAAGCGAATAGAGGAAACACAGAAAAAGAAGGAGAAAACGATGATGGACAACAAGGATAGTACCGAGTCCTTTTTCCCAAAGTCGAAACGATGGCTCAACAAATTCATCGAGTCTGAATTGGGTATCAGTATTGCCCGCCAGTATGAGCTGGCTTTTCTGGCCTGGTGGGCGACAAAAGAGATCGAATGGGCCGTGGCTCAAGGCATTCTCGCGGCTGAACCATTACTGGAGCTGAAGAGGAGTCTGAAGAAACACTTCGGATGGATCGAGTTGGGAAGGATCTGGCAGGTCAAAGCCGAGGATTCGTTTCGAGATGGGGAGGAACCCGATGCCATTTCCCAGCTATCCAGAGCGATACGGAAAACAGAGATCGAACCATCTCATCTGCGGAAACTCCTCAGATCCAGAGAAAAGCTGAATGTGATCGCCCGGAGAATAAGCCGGGCGAAGAATCCGGAAAATCCATCCTGGCTTCTTAGTGTGAGGGACATAAGAGATTGGCCTGGTCTCTGCACAAAACTGAGCCACGACAAAGATCAAGATGCACCAAATCCGGGTAAGGGGATCTGGGAGCGATTGTCTCCAGAGGTTCAAGCTCCGATCGAGTGTGCGGCTACGGGCGTCGGTCTTTCCGAAGAAGATAGGTCCAATACCATCGAGGCATTGAATGACCTACTGGAACGGAGAGACCTCTACCAGGCGCAGGACTACTTGGGCACGGATCTTCCTCAGAGAGCCCGAAAGTTATTGCGCCGTAACCGGGATAAGCTCCCGGCCAGTGATGTTCAGGAGTTGAATCGCCTTCTGATCGAAACGGCTTATCCGCACGAAATAGCGAAGATCCACCCCGTCTCCATTCCCGAGGACAATCCCTGGAAAATCAAGGCCGATGCCACTGAACAGGCGGAAGCATTGATCAAGACGCTTCACTGCCAGCGTCGTTGCATGCGAGCCAACGACGACCAGGTCGGCATAGTTTTTTTCCGTTTGTTTGCCGAACTGGTTGCTTGGGTAGATGAGCATCCAGAACTGTTCCGCCAAGGGGCCACGTCATTTATCCGGGGGTTCGGCAAAAAGCCGGGAGAGGGGTGGATCTTGATGGCCGGGCTCATCTTGAAGGTGCAGGACCGCTATCAACGGTTCATTGACCAGCAGCAGGAGTTCCTGCCTCCCAACGAGGAAGGCAGGGAAACGGAAGCTGCATAATTCACCCAAACAGGAGGTTAGTACAATGAGTGCAGTTACGAATGTTCTAATCCGGTTCAGACCCTATCTCTGGGTTCCTGCCGGGGCCGAAAATATGGCCGACATCCTTATCGGAAGCGGCGTCAAGATGGTCTTAGTTTCTTACGGGATGCTGAGAGCTTGGAAGAAGGAAGAGGCGATAGAGGCTCTTTTCAAGTCTTATCGGGATGCCGGTATCATGCTTTTCAT
>JABHWQ010000353.1 GCA_018657655.1 Chloroflexota bacterium
AAGTGGACGGAGAATTCCAGCCGATTTCATGGGAAGAAGCTGTAGATACTGTGGCTCAGAAACTGAGTCAAATAAAAGGCTCTGATGGGCCGGATAGTCTGGCTGTTTTGGGTTCCTCGAAAATTACGAACGAAGAGAATTACCTCCTGCAAAAATTCGCTCGTGAAGTGTTGGGTACAAAGAATATCGACAATGGAAGTGGTGCACGGAACTCTGCTAATCGTATTGGACTTGAGGGTTGCTTCCGATTCCCCACAACCACAAATCCGATTGACGATATCGAACACTCGAAAGTGATATTGCTTATCGGAGCCGATCCTACAGTTTCGGCTCCAATTGTGGGCTATGCTATCAGACGGGCCGTTAAATATCACGGCGCGAAGTTATTAATTGTTAATCCCAGGCCTACGGAACTCGTTGCATTTGCCCATGCATGGTTGCGTCCAAAGGCTGGTAGCGACGATGTTCTGGTCAATGGGCTTGTCAAAGTAGTTATCGATGAAAAATTGAGTAATGAAGGATTCGCTTTTGAGAGATCCGAGAATTTCAATGCTATAGCGAAGTCGCTCGAAGGATATACTCTTGCACAGGTGAGTGAAATCACCGGCACAGCCACTGAAGATATGCAGAATGTTGCTCGGCTCATTGCTGGGGCGGATGGAGTTGCAATCATATATGGTACCGGCATAACCGAAAGTTCGGCTGGATTCAGTTGCGTCAGCGCACTAGCGAATTTGAGTATGCTTACCGGCAATCTTGGGAGGACAGGAAGTGGAGGTGTCTACGCATTGCAGAAGGAGAATAACGGGCAAGGAGCTTCGGATATGGGGTGCCTGCCCGATTACCTTCCCGGCTATCACAAAGTACAGGATTCTCCTGGGCTGACATTCGTTGAGATGATCGAGCAGGCAAATGCTGGCAAGATTAAAGGCATGTATATAGTCGGGGAAAATCCGGTCGCAAATTCACTCTATCCAACTAGGATTGAACAGGCTCTTTCATCCCTGGATTTCCTGGTTGTACAAGAGTTGTTCCTAACTGAAACAGCAAAGTTGGCTGACTTGGTACTACCGGCGGCCAGTTTTGCCGAAAAAGATGGCACGTTTACCAACTTTGAACGCAGAGTGCAGAGAGTTCGCAAGGCTGTCGATCCTCCCGGTGGCAGTCGGCCGGATTGGCAAATAATCCAAATGCTGGCAAAACGGATGCAATATCATATGCAGTACTCGTCAACTCAAGATATCATGGATGAGATCAGTAACACGGTTTCTATATACAAAGGCATCAAGTATGCTGACATCGAATCCAAAGGTGTGCACTGGCCCAAATCGGAAACTGGCAGGTCTGGAACCGTGCGGCTATATGGAGATAGATTCCCTCGAGGGTTCGGACGAATACCGGCAGTTGAATCCAGATCTGTTATTGAGGGGTCTGAAGATAGCTCTGCGTATCAAACGGCAGATAAGAGAACAGTCTATCAATTTGGCAGCGGTGCGCGTAGCTCAAGATCCCGGCGGCTTGGCGCAATGACACGACGTGATGAAGGATGAGTAACTGAACGTTTTGCGAGGTTTCAGTGATGAGCGAAGAGAAGACACTACCTGAAGTTGATCTTTCAGTTCTGGACGAGATCATCGATAAGTACAAAGGGCAGAGATGGTCCCTCATTCCGTTACTGCAAGAGGTACAGGAGAAAATCGGTTATATTCCACCCGAAGGGATTCCACAGATTGCCGATGGGCTGGACGTTTTCCCCAGCCAGGTTCAGGGAGTGATCAGCTTCTATACCGGTCTCTATACTACACCCCGAGGCAAGAATATCGTAAAAGTATGTCGGGGTACGGCATGTCATGTTCGCGGTGGGAAAACCATTCTGAAATTGGTGAAACAACATCTGGACCTGGATGAAGGGGAGACAACATCGGATATGGAATACACGCTGGAGACTGTAGCGTGTATCGGTGTTTGTGCGATCGCTCCCAACATGGTGATCAACAGTGATAATTATGGGCAACTCAATCCCAAAAAGGTGACACAGATATTCAGCAGTAGAGGGAAGGAATAGAGGTCAGATATGGCACAGCCTCAATATACTGTTTTTGTCTGTCGCGGCACTGGATGTGTTTCAGGGGGAGGGGATGCCGCCTACGAAGCGCTCAAAGTTGAGGTGGAGCGTCAGGGTGTTAAGAATGCCGTGATTGATTTCACCGGGTGTCATGGTTTTTGCCAGCAGGGCCCTAATGTGGTTGTTGAGCCGGATGGTATTTTCTATACTATGGTTCAGCCGGGGGACGCCGAAGAGATCGTGGCCTCGCATTTTAAGGAAGGCAAGCCTGTGGAACGGCTCTTTTATGTTGAGCCGGCCACCGGCAAAACCGTTCCCCTTTACTCTCAAATAAACTTCTATGCCAAGCAACAACGGGTGGTTTTGCGTAATTGC
>JABHWQ010000296.1 GCA_018657655.1 Chloroflexota bacterium
GAGGACTAAAGGCGCCCGGCCTGTCCTCGGGTAGGCTGCACGACCCCGCCGGTAACGTCGGGGCTAGATAGATGGTCACCACTCCGATTTGTCGGAGTACAGAACTCGGCTTACAGGTTTACTTGGTCATTTTTATTAAACAGTAATGCCCCTGTTTTGCGGCGTATGACTAAGGAAAAACAATGAAAAACATAGCAGTGATTGTAGTCGATATGCTCAAGGATAACGTATATACGGAATCTCATTCCGGTATGGGAGTACAGGCCAGGGGAATTATACCCAATATTCAGCGCTTGTTAAGAATCGCCCGCGAAAAGGGGATGCCCGTTGTCTTTGCCAATGATGCTTTTCTGCCCAGCGATTTTATTTTCCGCGAAACCGGTGTCAAACCGCATGCCATAATGGGCACTGAGGGGGCACGTGTAATTGACGAATTCGGACCGGAGGAATCTGACATCATATTGGAAAAACGCCGCTTCAGCGCTTTTCTAGGCACCAACCTGGATGTGTCACTCAGGGAGACGGGAGTCGATACCATAGTGGTGACCGGAATCGGTACCCCTATTTGCGTGTTAACTACGGCATTGGATGGTGTGGCCCACGATTTCAAAGTAATTATGCTGGAAGACTGTTGTGCGGCGTTCAGACCGGAAGATCATGAAGCGATCGTTAGCGTATATCGATCATGCCTGAGGAGACCATTGTCTCAGGTAATCACGCTGGATGATTTCCTTTCAACGCTAACTGCTGATAACTAGGGTATCAGCGACCTCTCTCCTGTCTGCGCCAGTTCTTCACTAACGTCAGTTAAGAATCTGTCATCAGAGAATTTCCTGGCCATCAAAGCAGCAAGATCGCCTGTCCGGCAGCTATAGCCCCATTCATTATCGTACCATGCTATCACCTTAACCATGTTTCCTTCGATAACCATGGTACTGAGGCTATCCACAATTGAGCTAGCGGGATTCGATTTGAAGTCAACACTCACCAGCGGTTCATCACAGAAGGACAATATTCCCTGTAACGATCCTTCCGATGCTGTTCTGAAGCTGCAATTAATTTCCTCGACACTAACCACTTTCTCCAGATCAGCCACCAAATCTACTACTGACACAGTGCTCGTCGGTACCCGGAATGCCATTCCATGTATCTTCCCGCTCAGATCAGGGATTACTTGGGTCACCGCTTTAGCGGCGCCGGTAGTTGTAGGAATGATGCTCATCGAAGCGGTACGAGCACGTCTCAAGTCTCTGTGATACGTATCTAGTATCCTTTGGTCATTAGTGAAAGCATGTATAGTAGACATCAGCGCTTTTGTTATCCCGAATTTTTCGTGCAAAACCTTCACCACAGGTGCAATGCAGTTTGTGGTACAAGAGGCATTTGACACGACATGGTGTTTGGCCGTATCATACTGGTCTTCATTAACACCAAATACCACAGTAAGGTCTTCATTTTTGGCAGGAGCTGAAATGATAACCTTCTTGGCACCGCCGTTCAAATGACCTTGGGCTTTGGTGGCATCCGTAAAGAACCCCGTCGCTTCTATTACGATATCAACACCGCAATCATTCCATGGAATTCTACTGGGATCTCGTTCAGCTGTCATTACGACTTTCTTGCCATTAATTATTATGGTCTCGCCACTCGCTTCTACGGTTCCCTGAAAGCGTCCGTAGTTCGAGTCGTATTTCAGGAGATGGGCATTCGTTTCGGTATCGGCAAGATCATTGATTGCTACTACTTCCAGATCAGTAGCATGATATTGCACTATTGATTTAAGAACCTGTCTTCCAATTCGTCCAAAGCCATTGATCCCAATTCTAGCCGCCATTCTAACCACACTCCTTCCAACCAGACCTATCCAGATATCATGGTAGCATCGGTCTACGGAACTGGAAACGGCATAGACACCAAGTTTTGTGGGGGCTCACACCAAAAGAAAAGGGATGCACCGTAATCAAAGTGGTACATCCCTTTCAAAATCGGGGCTTACTCAACTAAAAATAGACTTTTACAATCCCCTTCGAACCATAAGCGCGGCTAAATCGCTGGCCCGGCAACTATATCCCCATTCGTTGTCATACCACGAAAGAATCTTGACCATTTTACCGGAAATGACCATGGTACTCAACGAGTCCACAATCGAACTAGCAGGATTCTCCTTGAAATCAACGCTGACCAGGGGTTCATCACAAAAGGCAAGTATCCCTTTCAACTGGCCTTGCGATGCCGATTTCAATGCTTCGTTCACCTCTGCCGCGGTTACTTCCCGTTCTAAATTAACTACCAGATCCACCACAGACACGGTGCTGGTGGGCACGCGGAACGCCATTCCATGAATCCGTCCCTGCAACTCCGGGATCACCTGTGTAACTGCTTTGGCTGCACCGGTAGTTGTAGGAATGATGCTCATAGCCGCTGTACGGGCGCGTCGCAAATCAGCATGGGCCATATC
>JABHWQ010000389.1 GCA_018657655.1 Chloroflexota bacterium
ATCTAGAAAGCATCCAGATCAGGCAACATTTCAAACATTGGCGGATATCCCGCAGGTACTACCTCTACCCCCAGCAATGCATAGCATCCCGGGCAGTAGAATTCCCGCATCTCCACCAGATCTGTGTTGTGCCGGGCTTCAGGAATGGTGATTACTTCACCGATTTCTTCATCGGTTTTGCGGACATACACTTGGCACCCGAGTTTCCAGTTCGTCCGATAATCCCCGAATTCGTGTCCGCAATCACACTTGGTCACCCTGCCCCCACCTTCTTTGGCGACGATATACAGGTGATCGGAGATTCTAAGGAGGATTTTATCATTCCAGGGTACCTTTTCCTGCAAGACCTCTAGGTACTTCCAGAACCGATCATTATCCTTGGGAGAAAGACGAATGGCCTTTTTGACCTCTTCCCAATGAAGTGTGCCTTCGACCAAACGTCTCAGATTTTCTTTGCTGAATCGATCATCTCTTTCCATCATTTCACCTTCTCCTGCAGAGTGTAGCCTTCCGATAGTTGCCACATGCCATAGAACTGATTGCGGAATTTGTCGTATTTGCAACTATCGGCAAACATATTGTTAATGTCTTCATGCCACTTCTTATCCACTACTACCTGGCGTTCCAGCTTCCACCATTCTTTGGCATCCACCGATCTTTCCTTGCGTCGATTTCGGAGCAGTTTTCGCAAGAGATCGCTCTCTTCTACATTCACTTTGCCGTTGTCGTCGGTTATAACTCCGTATACCGTTTTGGCACACTCTGGAGATATCCACCCGTATTTCACGTCCTCTTCCACCAGATCATACTTTCGTTCCAGGGCATCGCCCCATCCACCCATTGAACCTGAAGTACTGGCAAACAAGTCGCCATCACCACACGGGATGCTAGGGGTGGGAGAGTTGAAGAGTTCCATACTCCCGACACTCAAGGTACCATCGTCAATCATCTGCGTCATCTCAACGAAGTCCCGAGGGTAGTGTCCGCCGTGCTCAACGACCTCCCGAATGTTGGTATCATGAGCGTAGATTATGACGTCATTGGACCTCGGATAACCGCCACACATTCCCAGGGCACCGCCACCCATTCCAGTTGTCCCGGAATAAGTAGCAATTATCAACGCCTGCCCCGGTTGATTTATCATCTGCATCATACCGATCTCCAGCCCACTCCTGTATTTCCCGTGCCCACAAAAATCGGTGATCAAGTTTCGTCCAATATTCAATTGGGTCGGCTGCAAGAATTCAGATAGCTCAACTTCCCCCTGGTCAGGCTCCGGATTGGGGCCACACCAGGCAGCTTCAAAACCATCTTGAAAAGCCTTGGCTCCCTGTCCCCAACACGTAATAAGCGCCATATCACCACCGGCCCATTGGAATCCATCACCCAACGTGCCCTGCACACCATAGCCGCTACCAGCCCCATCCTGCGGAAACGTCTCTTCTAGGAAACCCCTGGCAAAAAAGGCATAGCTCAGATTGCGATTAAATTGGTAAATAACACCACCCACCTGCCCCAGGCCCATCGTGGTAGCGGCCCAGGGATTCTGTGGATTGAACATGCTCCCGGGAGGTAAGTTCCAATCTGTCATATATTGCAGAGCCGTATTCAAAGTCTCAGTGTAGGCAAACATGGGCCAAATGCCTAGCGAGGTTAACATCCTGACTGCTGGAGGATAGGCATTAACATGAAACTCGCCTTCACTGGTCAGGCCCTCCATATCGGTGAACAATGTACCATCCGGGCGAATATGAAGCTCCGCGGGTTTATGCAGAATCCAGTTTCTGTTGGAAGCCGGCCATAGCCTCCCCAGAGTATCTTTATAGTTGACAGAACTGAACTGAAGCCAGTTATAAAGACCCGGTACAGCCATGGTTTTAACTCGATTAATCAAGAGCCGTCGCTCTCGTTCGATGATCTCTTTCATAGCCTGCCGATAGTAGTCAATCCCAAACTCCTCAATGACCTCTTGTATCATGTCATGCAGACCCACCACCCCGGCGGCTCTCATCTTGTCATCGAGCACATTGAACATTTCCGTCCGGGTTCGCCGTTTCCAATGTAAATCCCACCATTTCTCCTGTTTGAAATTATGACCTGTTTTGGTCGGCGGATAGGTAAATCCATCGGTGAATACACTGGTCGATATCGAACCTAGACCACCAGGCTGAATACCTCCTACATCGACGACGTGATTCAGTCCTACCGTCCAGCCAACCAGTTCATTCTCATGGTAAATCGGCAAAAACGTATAGCAGTCTGCATTGTGAGATGGTCCATAGAGCGGATCGTTCACCGAAAAGATGTCCCCAGCATTAATGCCCGGGTCCTCTTCAAAATTGAGATCGGCTAAACTCTTAACGATAAACGGCATACATTGGATATGCCCGGCCAGTCCATAAGAGGTCGAAATTA
>JABHWQ010000203.1 GCA_018657655.1 Chloroflexota bacterium
AAATGCCTCTATTCGGACCAGCCGAGTCTTCGATGCACTTTGCCTGCCATCTGGGGAGCAGATTTGCCATTGTGGGTACGACCATGCCGGGGCAGCTTGAACAGCTTTCAGCGCAAGTAAGGCAGCATGGCCTGGAGAATCGACTAATCCCCAACGGAATTCGATTCGATAAAGAGCCTTTTGTCCAGGTTTTCGATAAATGGCTGGCCAACCCTCAACAATGCGCGGATAGCGTAGCTGAAGTGGCGGAAGGATGTGTTGCTGACGGCGCTGATGTTATCGTACTGGGTTGTGCTGCTGCCAGTATGTTTTGTAGCATGGTCGGCTTCAACAAACTAAGTATTGGCGGACAAGAAGTTCCTATTATAGATTCGGTGATGGTTGCCATGAAAATGGCAGAGATGGCGGTTGATATCAAAAATGCGACCGGGCTGCCGATCCCAAGCCGAACCCGGAATTACGTTCTCCCTTCAGACGAAGACTGGACGAGAGTCAGGGATTCCTTTGGGCTGCCAACTTGATTCTGGAGGTATTCGGAAGATGAAGGTACTGGCGTTCAACTCCAGCCCGAGGATGGAAAAGGGCAATACTGCGCTCATTTTGCTTCCTTTCCTCGATGGAATGAGAGAGGCCGGGGCAGAAGTAGAGCTGTTCTACATCAAAAAGCTTGATATCAATCCTTGTCTGGGTTGCTTCAGTTGCTGGCTCAGGACGCCGGGGGAGTGTGTCCAGAAGGATGACATGCAGCAAATTGTTCCTAAAATGCGCGAAGCAGATATAGTGGTTTATGCCACTCCCGTCTATTCCCATGGCATGACCGGGCAATTGAAGAATCTCATCGACCGGATGGTATCGATAGCTTCGCCGTTTGTAGAAGTTGTCGATGGCCGCACACGCCATCTCCCGGCCGAAGGGGAAAAGGGGCATCAGACGGTACTGGTTGCCAATTGTGGATTATGGGGTATGGAGAACTTTGATCCACTATTGGCTCACATCCATGCGATGACCAAAGACCCGCCAAGTGAGTTTGCCGGGGCGCTGCTCCGGCCACATGGTGAAGCCCTTCGTGCCATGCTGAAGATGGGCGCTCCTGTAAATGATGTTGTTGAAGCGGCCAAAGACGCAGGTCGCCAATTGGTGAGAAACGGGAAGATATCTCTGGAAACCCTCGATACGGTCAGTCGGGAACTTTTGCCGATAGATACCTGCGTACAAATGGTCAACGGACAGTTTCAGAAGGTAATTGACCAGAAGAAGAAGTAGCGTTGCCGATGCTATCCCTCGCTCTATCACATTCTTCGTTTGTCAGCAGCGCGTCTTTTCAATCCGTGTGTTCGTATTTCCAACCGCTTTCCAATGCCCAAAGGCGATGACGTCTGCCGGGTTGATCAAGGGCTCCTCCTTCATAAGCTGCGTCTGAGTTATACAGACTAAGGAAACCTCCCTCAACTATTCTAATCCGAGGAAGAAATTCCTCAAGGGGATTTGCTACCATATTAGATAATACGGCATCTATAGTGGAATGATGAGAGAGTCTTGTAATTGAAACAAAGGTTGGGGGCATGAGGACTATTTCACCAGTCCTCTGTGCATTCAGAGCCCGGGTTGGGCTCATCCACCGATAATCAAGGGTTTCCCCCCCATCGACCAGAACATTTTGGTCCGGTATTTGGGCAATAAAAAACCAGGTTTTAAAACGTTTGGGTTGGCTTTCGGGGGTGGTCCATTGAGAAATAAGAACCATATCTTCCGACGGAACATGAATACCAGCTTCCTCTCGAGATTCACGTACCGCCGCACGGCGTGCCGCTTCGATCACGTCATCGTTCGAAACGTAATCGTCCGGATCGATTCGTCCTCCGGGGAAAGCCCAGGCACCGCCGTGAAATGAAAGCTTGGGATTTCGGTGAATGAGCAATATCTCATAGCCATCACCTACTTCCCGAAGAGGGATCACCGTTGCTGAAGGATGCGCGATTACCATTTGGAATCCTGAATGTATCGTTTTTAGTTTACACTACTAAAAACGAATCCGGCACTAATCGAAAATACGAGGGATATCCTCGTAGACCGGTTCACGCTTTTCCTTGCGTGCTGTTATAAACTCCGACAGGTTGTTCGTCAACCCTAGAAGAAGCTGGTTCCGGTTCTCCAGATCTATCGCTGCCTGCATCCCGGGAATTTCGAGGTTTGCCCAAAGTGTCCTTTTCGTCATCTTGAGAGCGTATGGGCTCAATTTGCACATTTTTTCGGCGATTTCCAATGCAGTGGTCAGTCCCTGTCCATCCGGGAGGATTCTGGATATGAAACCGATCCGCTCTGCTCTGCTTCAACGGCGTCCACCGTGCGGCCGGTGAGCAGGATATCGAAGGCCCGTGAGGCGCCTATAAGCCGTGGAAGCAAATAGCTGGCACCCAATTCAGTGCTGGTCAGTCCGTTCACAATACCAGTGGCGTTGAAAACCGTAGATTCTTCCGCAATCCGAATATCGGCGCCCAGGGCTAGGCACATTCCCCCACCATATGCCGGTCCATTAATAGCAGCGATAACCGGTTGGGGAATGTCGCGCATAACTGGTAATGGTTGCGCAAAATGTTCTATTGAGCGCATACCAATTTGGGGCAAGGTCATCCCATCAACTCCAGGAACCATGCCGTGATCTTCGAGGTCCAAACCAGAACAGAATGCCTTGCCGGCTCCGGTGATTACCACTACTCGGGTATCGTTATCAGCACCCACTTGTCTAAAAGCATCGCAGATATTACCAATGAGTTCCGCAGACATAGCGTTAAGACATTCCGGTCGGTTCAGGGTGATAACTGTTATGTGTTCTTTGGGTTTATCGATAATCACATTATTCATTGTTTGTTACTTCCTTTACATATATGATTCAAACCATGCTCCAAATATACCATAGTGATCCAAACATACTTGTTCTATGTTGCCAATATACTACACAACCATACGCAAATGAGTCAAGCAACAAATAAGTAATAACCATCGATGCGTGTTCAGTAGGCAGATGGCGCAAAACTAAAACGGATTGAAACCAGGGGATGCAGAAGCTTGCAGATAGATAGTCAATGAGTGATTTTCTTGAGGAATGGATTTGATGGTACTAGCTCATAAGTTGCCAATCTCCGTTACTAGTTGGAGATTGGCCGCAAATAGCTGTGTGCAGACTTCAGTTTGTGGTCGTGGCAGAGGTGTTTAATATCACAATTAAGACTTCTCTTCTTCTTTCCAAGAATAGGACAAATCGTTAGGGAAATCTTTTTCATCCCCACAAAGCTTGCACGTACCTTTGCTGATCGGCCCGTCAGGCGGATCAATTATCCAGTGATGAACGCATTGTTCTTGTGACTGTATTTCTAGCGTAGATTCTTCTGATATAGCTACGGTTTTTGGGACCATTGTACTCCTCCCCTTCTCACCTCATTTGACTTACACATACCTTATTGTATTGACCTATCTTGTACAATGGGGAAAGCACGCAAGTTGTTGTCACATAAACCTGTAAAAATGGTTGAGGGTCCTCAGAACAGGATGATACCCGTCAATGTGCGGTGGTGCTCCTCATAAAAACATCTCTAACCCAGTGCTGCATTTGCCTCGGGAAAAGTCATACGTTAAGATTAAAACAGCCTATGGCCGGGAGTTATCGAGCATGACAAATACTCAGATAGGTACGAAGGCATTGACGGAAACCGAGATCGAAGGCATCACCGAATATGCATGGGACGATACCCATGTTTACGAGATCGGAATCGAAAGTTTCCCCGGCCACATCACGAATACCTGCTTGATAATCGATAGCGAGGTCACCCTTTTCGATACGGGGCTTGGCGGTAAAAAAGCGTTGCAGGAGTTCCAAAGAGGGCTTGAGGTCATCAGCACGCATTTCGGGCAAAACGTATCAATTGCAGATATCTCCGGCATAATCATCAGTCACGGTCACGTCGATCATTGGGGGTTGCTTGTACACCCTGAATTGAAAGGGGGAAAGGTAATCACAACCGAAACCGATAACGGTGTTTTGAAGTATCGCATGCAGTGAGTAATGATTCGCGTTCAGGAATCGCAGACTATGAGAAACCTGATAATAGATATCTCCCCCGTCCAGCAAACCATATAACTGTATTTATGGTTTGCCCATCCTCTATTTGGTATAATCGAAAGGGTTTTCGTATCTACTCGTATGAGTGCCCATTTCTTTTGGAGGTTCGAACCAAATGCGAGCTATCTTGAGCGTATCGGACAAAACCGGATTAGTTGAATTCGCCAAAGGCCTGGCAGAATTGAATGTGGAGATATTCAGCACCGGTGGCACCAAAAAGGCACTCGCGGACGCAAACGTGCCGGTACACGGCGTAAGCGATATGACAGGCTTTCCAGAGATACTCGATGGTCGGGTAAAAACGCTTCACCCCGCGGTTCACGGGGGCATCCTGGCCCGGCGCGATCTCCCTGATCATTTGGAGCAATTG
>JABHWQ010000222.1 GCA_018657655.1 Chloroflexota bacterium
AGATATGAGCCACCGGCGCGGCGAGTTCGATATGTCCCATACGTTCTCGGCGTACCTGTGAATGGGCAACTTCAATTCCGCACTTGTCACAGATAACGCCTTTGTACCGTATCTTCTTGTACTTGCCGCAGTAGCATTCATAATCCTTCGTCGGGCCAAAAATGCGTTCACAGAAAAGCCCGTCTCGTTCCGGTTTTAATGTACGATAGTTAATCGTCTCCGGTTTGGTCACTTCCCCATAAGACCAGCTCTTCATCTGCTCCGGGGAAGCTAAAGAAATGCGAATGCTGCTGAAATCATTAAGGTCTAGCATTAATCGGTACCCTCACTCTCTGGTTCTATACCCATTAGATTTATTCCCAATCTCGGGATTTCGTCAGTCGATCCCTTTAGTCTCAATACTTGCTCATCATGGGTGCCAAGTACCTCGACCGCTAATCCCAGGCTTTGCAGTTCTTTGACGAGCACCTTGAATGACTCCGGCACTCCCAAACTTAATATCTCTTCGCCCTTGACGATGGCCCCATAGGTTTTAACTCGACCGACTACGTCATCGGATTTGATAGTCAGCATTTCCTGGAGATTGTAAGCTGCACCATATGCTTCCAAAGCCCAGACTTCCATTTCACCAAATCGCTGCCCACCAAACTGGGCTTTACCTCCTAGCGGCTGCTGTGTCACTAGCGAGTATGGACCTGTGGATCGAGCATGAATCTTGCCTTCAACCAAATGGACCAGCTTCATGATGTACATATTGCCTACTGTTACTGGTTCGGTGAATCTTTCTCCTGTGCGGCCATCACGAAGAATCATCTTCCCAAGTATCGGTGATACTTCCTTCGTTTCATGGTAAATAGTTTTTGCCGCTTGCTCCATTGCGGCTACATTCTTAATGGGTATATCAGTGATACCTTTTTCTTCGAGCCAGAGCTTCAAACAAACTCGTTTAGCTTCGCCTCGGTTGCTGTCTGAGAATATCTTCTTCCCATTGTATCCCTTCTCATTGAGCCATGCCTTGGCTTTTTCAACCCTTTCAGTTATATCACCTTGTTCCAGACTCTCATCCATTGCACGGCGGATGAACCATATTTGGGCCAGGCTATCCTCAATAGCAGCTTCATCAGCTCCATTGAAAACCGGAGTCATTACTTTGATTCCAAGTTCTTGTGCGGCCATGCCAAGATGCGTTTCCAGTAGCTGCCCGATATTCATTCGAGAAGGAACTCCTAACGGACTGAGAACTACGTCCAACGGCCGACCGTCTTCAAGGTATGGCATGTCTTCCGCAGGTAAAATCTTGGCAATGACACCCTTGTTGCCATGGCGACCTGCCAGTTTATCACCCTCGGAAATCTTACGTTTTTGGGCTACAAATACTCGAATCATTTTGATGACGCCAGCGTCCAACTGGTCGCCCTTCTCCCGCGAGAAGATGTTGACGTCGATCACTTTGCCGGATTCACCGTGCGGCATCCGTAGAGATGTATCTTTTACATCCCGTGCCTTTTCTCCGAAAATGGCCCGGAGTAGTTTCTCCTCGGCGGTCAGAACCCTCTCACCCTTGGGAGTGATCTTGCCAACCAAAATATCACCGGAGGTCACTTCAGCTCCCACGCGGACAATCCCATCTTCATCCAGATTTCGCAGGCTTGCTTCGCCAACATTTGGTATATCTCTGGTGATCTCCTCTGGTCCCAGTTTTGTATCTCTTGATTCTATCTCGTATTTTTCGATGTGAATGGAGGTGAACTTGTCTGCTTGCACAAGTTCACTTGAGATGACGATAGCGTCCTCAAAGTTGTAGCCTTCCCAACTTAAAAATGCGCAGAGGACGTTTTGTCCCAGGGCCAGCTCACCGTTTTCTGTGGCCGAACCGTCTGCCAGTGTTTGGCCTTGCTGTACCTTGTCCCCCTTGCTTACCTTTGGATACTGTGTGATACAGGTTCCCTGATTGCTTCGGGTGAACTTTCTGAGATTATAGATGTATTCTTTGCTGTCTTTTCCTTTGAGGATCACCCGATTGGCCGTAGACGATATTACTTCTCCGTCAACCGGGGCAAGAACCACCTGCCCGCTGTCGCGAGCCACTTCTCGTTCCATCCCGGTACCGATTATTGGTGATTCGGCGCGGAATAGAGGAACTGCCTGGCGCTGCATGTTCGAGCCCATCAAAGCCCTGTTGGCGTCATCGTGTTCCAGGAATGGTATGAGCCCTGTGCTGACACTCACGATCTGGCTGGTGGATATGTCCCTGAAATCAATATTCTCTGGACTCTCTAAGACGAAATCTTCACCGTGTCTTGCGTCTACCTTGCTATCGACGAATTCGTTTTTCTCGTTCAAACGGGCGCTTGCCTGGGCAACTATGTGTTTGTCCTCTTCATCAGCGGGGAGGTATACCATTTCCGCTGATACAAAAGGTTTTATCTTGATAAAGCAGTCGGGTAACTTGGCAAGTTTGCTTGCGATTTCTTCGGTGATGACCGTGTCTTTGTCTACTATCACCTTCTCTTTGGCATCAAGTACTGGCTCTCGCACGGTTTTATCTAATAGTTCGGGTGACTTGTTGTCTAATTCACCCACCACTTTGCGATACGGTGTCTCGATGAAACCGTATTCGTTAACAGTAGCATATGTAGCTAGAGAAGTTATAAGGCCGATATTGCGGCCTTCCGGCGTCTCAATGGGACAGACTCTACCATAGTGGGAATGATGAACGTCTCGAACTTCAAACCCGGCTCGATCTCGGGAGAATCCACCCGGTCCCAATGCTGAGAGCCTACGCTTATGCGTAAGTTCGGCAAGCGGATTGGTCTGATCCATAAACTGAGATAGACGGGAACTGCCGAAAAACTCCCTTACTGTGGCCGTTACTGCGCGATTGTTCACTAGGGTGCTGGGAGTAGCTGTTCCTATATCGAGTAGGCTCATCCGTTCTTTTACTGTTCTCTCCATACGGAGCAGACCCATTTTGAGGTGGCTTTGCAGAAGTTCGCCAACTGCTCGCACTCGCCGGTTACCCAGATGGTCGATGTCATCGCCTCCATCCATCCCTCTGTTGATTAGAACCATCTGGCGAACGATTGCTATGAAATCCTCAGGAACAAGGGCCTGCTGGGAAAGCGGTCGATTTAGCCCAAGCCGCTTGTTTAGCTTGTAGCATCCCCCTTTGCCTAAACGATAGCGGCGAGGATCAAAAAACAGGGCATGCAAAAGCGAGCGAGCATTTTCGATGGTTGGCGGTTCTCCGGGCCTCATTTTCTTGAAGAACTCGGGGAGAGCTTCTTCCTTACTTTTGACCTGAGGGTCTCTTTCCATAGTGTTTGTGATATACGAGCACTCCGGGTCAGTATCTATATCGGCAAAAATATCGAAAATCTCTTCATCGCTGCTGTAGCCGATTGCACGCAGTAGAGTTGTAATGGGAATCTTGCGCTTGCGATTTATCTTCGCAGAGATCACTCCTCGGTTGGACGTTTCGAATTCAACCCAAGTTCCACGGTCGGGAATCAACTTGGCGGAGCATAGGTTGCGCCCAGAGGCTCGGTCTCTATCTATGGTGAAATAGACTCCCGGAGATCGGATGAGCTGGTTTACAACTACACGTTCCGCTCCGTTGATGATAAAGGTACCTCTTGAGGTCATAACCGGGAAATCACCCATAAAAAGCTCTTGCTCTTTGATTTCTCCGGTTTCCTTGACAATGAGTCTTGCTTTGACTTTTATTGGGGCGGCGTAAGTCAGGTCGCGTTCTACACATTCGTGCTCAGAGTACTTTGGGTCCCCGAATTCGTGTTCCAGGAAGTATATCTCCAGTCGATTACCGGTGTAATCTTTGATAGGAGATATCTCTTCGAAGAGTTCCTTCAAGCCATCGCGCATGAACCAGTTGTAGGAGTTGTGTTGGATCAGTATCAGATCGGGGACCCCAACAACTTCTGGAATCCTGGCAAATGATTTGCGAGTCTTGTGCGGGATGAAAGCTGGTAAAACGGTGGTCGAATTCACGCTTGTTTCTCCTCCACTAAGGGCATGGTTGTTTCCCCTGTTACGTGTTTTTGCATACGTTGGCCGTCAAAATGAGTTATGAAGGCATAGAACGAGGACAGATCATCATGTAGATCATCAAGACAACAAATAATAAGATTATCATATGCCTGTGATCTTGTCAAGAAGCATGTTGTTTTGCGCTTTTGCAAAGAGGTTCAAGGAGTCAGAAATGTCGTTAAATTAGCTGCGAAGATTGTTAAAACCATCCATTGTGAGGTTATTACCGAAAATATTTGCCTGCCGATTTTACATCGATGTTGTTTTCGATATGATAACAGATTTGATCCGATCTTTAAATACTTCCAGGGATTGTCCTTTTAGGTTTTCTCCATTCCTCAAACGAATCGAGACTGTGTTCTCGCCGACTTCAGCATCGCCCACAATCAGCATATATGGGACCTTAGCTATCTGGGCTTCTCTGATTTTGTGGTTCATACGCTCGTTGCTGTCATCTGTCTCAACGCGAATATCGTCCTTCCTAAGATCATTGGCAACTTGCTGTGCGTATTCCACATGACGATCAGCTATGGGGATCACAACCGCTTGAACGGGTGCGAGCCATACCGGGAATGCCCCGGCATAATGCTCCACTAGTACACCGAAGAATCTTTCGAGGCTACCGAGCAGTGCCCGGTGCACCATATAGGGGCGATGCTCTTTGCCATCTTCTCCTATGTAGGACATATCGAACCGCTCTGGCAAATTGAAATCAAACTGGATGGTCGAGCATTGCCACGAACGGCCCAGCGCATCCTTGATCTTGGTATCAATTTTTGGACCATAGAATACTGCTTCACCTTCCATACGCTCATAGGGAAGGTCACGTGATTCCAATGCCTTAACCAGGGAGGCTTCAGATTGCTGCCACATTGAGTCGCTCCCGGCGTATTTATCCGGTGTCCGGGGATCGCGAACGCTAAGCTCAACCTTGAATTTCTCGAATCCGAAACCTCGGAGCATGTTAAGGCTGAAATCGAGTACACGTAAAATCTCGTCGTCAATCTGGTCTGGTTTGCAAATGATATGGGCATCGTCCTGGGTAAAACCGCGCACCCTCAACAAGCCATGAAGAGTGCCACTGCGTTCATAGCGATAGACTGTGCCCAGTTCAGCCCAGCGCAGAGGCAGTTCACGATAAGATCGCAGCTTGGTTTTGTAGATCATAATGTGGAACGGACAGTTCATCGGCTTGACATAATAGTCCTGCCCGTCGATGTCCATCGGGGAATACATGCCGTCTTTGTAAAAATCAAGATGCCCTGAAGTCTCCCATAAATGTGCTCGCCCAATGTGGGGGGTGAAGACAATTTCGTAACCGCCATCGTAATGCAGTTTGCGCCAGTAGTCCTCAATCAGTACCCGCATTCGACCGCCTTTGGGATGCCAGTAAGCCAGCCCAGCCCCTGCTTCTTCATGGAAGCTAATCAGGTCGAGTTGCTTGGTGAGCTTGCGATGATCGCGGGCTTCAATCTCCTCCAGCTTCCTGAGATACTCATTCAAATCATCTTTTGATTCGAAGGCTGTCCCGTATATTCGTTGCAGCATGGGACGATTCTCGTCACCACGCCAATAAGCCCCCGCAATACTCAGAAGCTTGAAAGCTCGAATACCTTTGGTTGTATCCATATGCGGTCCGCGGCAGAGATCAGTGAAGGAACCTTGCTTATAAATTGATATTGTTTCGTCTTCAAGGTCATTGATCAAATCGATTTTGTAGGGTTGCGATTCGAAAAGTCTCAGAGCATCTTCCTTTGAAATATCCTCTTTGATGAAAGCAGCCTTTGCTTTAATTGATTCCTTCATCTTCTTTTCGATAATGCCGAGGTCATCAGGGGTCAGTGAACGGGGGAGTTCGAAATCATAATAAAAGCCGTCTTTGGTTGCCGGCCCGATACCGAACTTGGCATCCGGGAACATCGATAGAACAGCTTCAGCCATGACATGGGATGCCGAGTGGCGCATTGTCTCCAGTAGATTGGCGTTTTCTTCGTGATGCATAGTTACATACCCCTTCAGAACTATGCGTAATTGTATAGTGTTCCTGCCGCATCCGTCAAACCATTTTACCTTGACCCTGACTTGCGTTTTCAGCTATAGTTAGAGAGAATTTTCGGTTCAAAAACACCTAACATGAATCGGAAAATACGCTTGTGAGATAGTGAAATGGCAAGGAAAACCATCAATTTTAACCCCGGCCCGTCAATAGTACCACTGGATGTTCTTGAGATCGTGCAGCGTGAGTTGCTCGATTATCGAGGGACTGGTATCTCCATTTTGGGGAGTTCCCATCGATCTCCGGAATTCGATGCGATCAACAA
>JABHWQ010000217.1 GCA_018657655.1 Chloroflexota bacterium
AACATTGCCCAAAGGTTCACCTGCAACTCTCACACCTTCCGTAGAACCTTTGCCTGTCTATTGAGGAAAGCAGGCGTGGATACCATGACCATCAAAGACCTTGGTAGGTGGGAATCACTTGAGATGGTTCAGAGGTATACGACGTCAGTGACATTTTATGACAACCTGAAGTTGTGCAAAGCGCCACTCTCTTAATAGGCCTGCAAGCGCTACTCTTGGCTGATATCCATGTGATTGACAATATGGTACCGCATATGGTACCGTCAGTTAACATGAGTCCTCGAAGAGAGCGCCTATTCAATAAGGCGACCACCTCACCACAGAATCTCACTTTTGATGAATTATGCGCTCTTGCGGAGGAGGTCGGGTTTGTTTTCAGAAGACGAAATGGGAGTCACCGCATCTATAAGCATCCGATTTATGGGACAATGATGAATTTTCAGCCTGATAATAGGGACAAAAGTAAGGCAAAGGACTATCAAATTAAGCAACTCTTGGCGTTCATAGATGAGTTTGATTTGATGGAGGGATAGAGATGTTTAAATATTCAATGACGCTGGCTTGGAGCGACAGGGACGAATGCTATGTTGCCACTATACCGGAGTTTCCGGGACTATCAGCTTTCGGGGAAACGCCCGAAGAAGCGGCCAATGAAGCAAGAATTGCTGTCGAAGGATTTATTGAGACCATGCTTGAGGATGGAGAGGAAGTTCCGGCTCCGCAGAAGGTGAAGACACACAGTGGTCAAATTAGACTGCGCTTGCCGTCCTCTTTGCACAAAAAACTTGCTGAAGAGGCCGATAGAGAGGGTGTATCTTTGAATACTCATATGCTCTACTTGCTATCAAATAACTATGGCGCCGAAACTGCAACGAAAGCATGTAGAGAAGAATTTCGAAAATTGCTACAGCCAAAAGTCATTTCGAATATCCCTTTTTGGGAGTAGGTGAAGCACTAAGATTGGGCGAACCATGGCTGGTCTATACGAATCCAACGGAAGACACATATCAACGTTTTGTATCATCGCCCGAAACAGAGGAGGCAGACAGTGATTCGACACTTATTCTCACTAATATGTAACGATATCATCATTGATAAGTAAACAAATAACGTATCCTATATCAATGTGATAAATGGAGCCAATGTCAAATCTCTACCTACTGTAATGCCACCTTTTAACATTGGGACTGAGTGGAAAATTGACGCAAAGAGGCCAATTAGTATGACAGTCCGAATAAGAGAATCTTTGCCATCAGGTGCTAGTAGAATTCTGATAAAAGGAACTGTAAAAATACCACCCGGGCACAATAGGATAAACCTATCTTTTGACAGCTTTCACGTAGATGAAGAGGGAGAACACGTTATGAGTGTGGAGTATAAAAAGGGTAGCAAATGGGTTACTGCTGCTGATTTGCCGATAGAAGTTCACGTAGAAGCGAGTAGCAACGCAGCGGGGAGTGAATCATGATTTGGACAATCTATGTCATTGCGGCAGGCATCATGTTTGTGTTTGGATACATCAGTCAGCAATCATTCATTGAACATTAGACAAATGCTTACTCCAATGTTGTAGTAGCGAGCGTGTTCAGTGCATTACTTGGCCCGATAGTTGGTCGCGTCGCCGCATTTGCATTGGGCAGCGACTGATATTCATCTCAGAGACACTAACCGTGCTACTTTCTGTTCCGACTTCATTTCATCGCAGCTTTGTCCGCATCATTGTCTGATTTCGTGATGATGCTTGAGGCTCAAAAGATTGATAGAGAGCGAGCATTTCTCTTGCATTTTCACGGTACACCGAACAAGCATCCTTCAAATTATCAGCTCGTTTCAGCACCATGCCTCTAGCTTGCTTCTTTTCCACTGCTTCACCCGTCCGAAGCCTCGCAGGAAATGACTGAGTCAATTTCATAAGAACAACACCGCTATTTGCCGGTGCACGACCATCATCAAACAATCCAAAGGCTTTTCGCAGGGATTGCCCAAAAACCCTTGCTCCTTTTTACATTCGCATTCCTGCACCATGAAAGACTGGCCATCTTCAACAATGGTTGAAACCCTCTCGTGAGTCAGCGCATCCTGGCTAAATGAGATACTTTCCTCAATGGGGATAGTCTGCATTAATTGAGGTCTATTTTTCACAAAAGGAGGAGGGAGTCATGGCAAATTTTAACGATCTCACAATAATCGGACACGTGGGACGGGATGTAGTGTCGTTGTCCAGGAAAATGTCAGGATTTGGGTATCTACAATCATCCACAATACAAAGGGCATTACTCTTTAAGGGCCATGCCTTTGCTTTTTCAAAACTTAAGCTGGTTGGTTTGTCGTGTCGAAAAGACGGTGCTGCTTGATTGAGACAAAGTTGGAGTTCCGCTGTAGGTAAAACTGGGTATAGCCGATTGATCGTAATCATCGATCACAGAATAGTCGACCGTGTTTTCGGAGTCGAATATCGGAGGCAATGTTCCAAACCTGATTCGAAGGAGATGATACAGGTTGCCTACTCCATCTCGCCAGCGGTTCAATTTCGGCGGTGAAGTGCGTTTTTCATAGTGGATTGGGATTTCTGTGCAACGGACTTTCAAGTGGCATGCCATTTTTATCTTGATCTCCTGAGAAAGAGACATGCCTTTTGACTGCAATTGCATTCTATTGACAAGGTTCCTTTTGAATATCCACATTCCGGACTGGGAATCCCGGAAGGGTAGCCGAAAAAGTGACTGACTGAAGAAATTCAGGATGGCATTCCCTATTTGGTTGATTCGGGACATGGAACCTTCTGACATTGCACCGTATCGGTTGGTGGTGATAAACTCAAAATCCTCGTTGAGCAGCTTTTCCACCAAGTATGGCAGGTCCGAGGAAGGATAGGTTCCATCGGCATCCAGAGTACAGATGATATCGCCTTTTGCCTCGTTGAATCCTGTCCGGTAAGCCTGACCGTATCCTCTGCGTGGCTCATAAACCACACGAGCCCCGGCGGTTCGGGCCAAATCTGCCGTCTGGTCGGTTGATCCGTTATCCACCACCAGCACCTCGACGTCAAACCCTTTTGCTTTAAAATCCTGCAATGGAATGCTTGAGACTACACTTTCTATGCATTCCTCTTCATTTAGAGCGGGCATAATAACGCTGACTGATTGACTCACAGTTCTTTTCCTTTTCAATCAAGATTCGTTTGGTGTTACTGTCCAGTTACTACTTTACGAAATCACATCAGTAATATGGGCTGCCTCATTGATGGCAGGCATGATTGTAAAAACTGATCGTTGCATAGAATGCTCTCTTGGTGTCAAGCAATTGAGATTATTTCAGTTATGGAGTAGTGGACGTCGTCGTCATCGCTCCTCTACGTGAGATGTACTGGTAAGTATCTGTAGAAGCCTTGGCAGCAGCTACAAAATCAAGAGCCTGTTGCTGATAGTAATGGGTGCCATATGTGCTAAGGGCAACCCGCATTGATGATCCGGGATCGGTGAAATAGCCGTATTGATCGATCCGTCCTTCGAGTCCCGGTG
>JABHWQ010000215.1 GCA_018657655.1 Chloroflexota bacterium
CAGTCTACCCATTTTGCCAGCACGCCCTCCGCAGGCTTTCCCCTTACAGAGACAGATTTATCCAGATTATCCCAGTAAACATAGCCAAATGAGAACACACCCTCGATCCAGGGCCTTTCGGCAATAGCCTGCATTGAGGCTTCAAAAAAGTCTGCCTGTACCTGTAAATTTACAGGTGCCGCAGGATCATCCGGGTAGTACCAGAACACATCTTCCCAATATGGCTCGCCCAATAAAGCACCATCGTAAGAAGATCCTCCCAGCGTATACACAATAACTGGTTTGTCGTATTCCTCAGTCGTGAGCTTATATTCAAAATCGAGAAAGTGGCCGATTTCAGTGCACAGTTCATCTATATCTGGAGAATTAAGATCGGAAATATGCTGCTGATGGTCCGCCATATCATGGGAGAAGACGTCAATAGCAATGTAATCAGCCTTGTCAAAGGCTGCCATGTGGTTTTCACCACCCCCGCCCCATTGATCCAAAGCTATAGGGCCGCTGTAAACATTTTTAATTTCATCAATAAGAGCGGCGTATAAGGGAGCGACAAATTCGCTGTCATCTTGATGCCACTGATTTTTAAGAAGAAACATTTCGACATTATTCTGTTCGGCGATCTGAGCATAATTCAGCACGAAAGGTGTCAATTGCTCAAAGTATGATTCCCACCATGCCTGTCCGTAAGCATAGGTAAAAATTAGTGCCGCCGGATGATGTCCATTTATCGATGTTTCATTTCCTGATGGAAAAGTACAGAAGTACATAACAAATTTCAGACCCCTGTTGTGAGTCTCTGTGATCAGATATATCAAATCTTCATCCGAAGTCCCCCCTCCGCCACTGTCAAGATCAAGAAGGACAAGTTCGATTGATGTATCCATATTACTTGGATCGTAGTGAATTAATGTATTATATATCACCGAAGTTCCAGTACCGTATCTATCCTTAATCACATTCATGGTTGGAACTACCAATGGCTTGTATCTGATTGATGACCAGTAGTCTATCAGGAAAACTCCCCCATAGAATTTCCTCTTTGGCATTATTGTGGGAGCAGAAGTCAGGTAGCCACTCATATCGATCGCGGGCACAACTCCATCTGCGGGCCACCAGCGCCATTTGCGGATAGTGTCGTGAACTGTAATAGTTTCACTGCTAACATCCAGGTTCCTGATCCCTTTAGGTCGATCTTCCCATTCCCCTTCCGTGTTGTAATTTCTTTTATATAAGTACGTTGCATCCTCTCCAATATTGAAACCATCTATTGTTATCTGCCACTCGTTCTCCCCTGTCTTCGTCATCGGGTCAACGGTAGCATGATAATTATACTCCAGGCAGACCACTTCACCCTCGGGCATAGCTGCTTCAACTGTGAGGATAAAAGTGACTTCGGCAGCTTTTGAGCTGGTGAATAAAACGAAGAGAGAAAACATTATGATTGCAGCGGATACTACTAACCTTTGACCTTGCCTGTGCATGGCTGCCCCTGGGATGAGTGCCAAATGCTGTCTATGTAGGATTACCGGGAGGTAACCCGATATCAGTCCAGGCTCAATGGCTATAAGTGTGGCTTGACTGCGGGGTACTACTGTACTACGAAAATCCTAAAACCTGCTCGCTATGATAATTATACTAATTATACAAACTATTCTCAAAGTTATCAACACCGAGTTCAAGCTTTTAGAGTGCTCAAAATAATGTGTCCCTTTATTGTACGTCGTCAGAACATGTTTGACAGTTGGTGTTAGAAAATAACAGGTGTTTCTCAGTGTATCCTTTCAGAACATGTTGGACAACTTTAGCCCATTTGCTAAGAGAGGATTTTACCGATAATCATAGACTGATAACCTTAGAGTAGGCTTAGCCGAACGAAGGTTGTCAGTCTGGACCTGGCAGCAGGATAGTAAATATGGTGTGATCGGAATATAGGCGGAAACTTAACTGCCATCTCCCCTTTCGTGGACTTGGGTGCCCGTAGGTGCCCTTTCGTACCCTGATAAGGGCACTCTGCAAACGCCTCTCAATTATATCTCGTTGTAATACAATAAGTTATGATTTTGTTAGCAATTCCCCCCTTCGGCACCAATTGATTATAAGAGCCCAACCCGCAATGGGTTAGGCTTTTTTTGCATTCATTATAGCCAACTCCACACCACATGTTCTTGTGACATGTTGGGTAGTTGGAATTCAACTTATTAGAACGGGCCCGACGAGACTATTTTATAACTTTTCTGTGTGATATGCCACAAGATGCTGTTGAGATGACAAGGGTAGTGGCGGCTTAGATTCTTTAGGGTATTAAAGTTAGCCCAACCACTCAATCACTGGGAGCCTGGCTGATATCAATAATGTTGTCGTATAAGTGTTATTTTCGAGTTGGGATGAATTTACCTTCAGGCCAAGCATGCGTAAATACCGGTCAGTTGCCCGGTACACTCACTCTGGTTCAGATTCAAACCCAGTCGCTACAGTTTTATTTCTCCTTCTCCATCAGTTGATTCTACTCCCTTGCCAAAAGTTGTGTAAAGCAGTGGCAGGACTAATAAAGTGGCCAGCATCGAGGTAATCACTCCACCAATTACGACTGTCGCCAGCGGACGTTGCACCTCCGCCCCGACCCCAGTGTTGAGCGCCATCGGTACGAAACCGAGCGCCGCCACCAGGCCCGTCATCAGCACCGGGCGAAGGCGTGTTTCAGCGGCGATCTGAGTAGCTTCAACAATTTCCCGGCCTGCATCCAAAAGATGCCGGATCTGGGATACCAGCACAAGTTGGCCAAGTACTGATACACCAGATACAGCCACGAATCCGACCCCGGCGGATATCGAAAAGGGCACACCCCTCAACCAGAGAGCTATGATCCCACCCACAACTGCAAATGGGACCCCGGTGAAGACCAGCAGGGCATCACGTGCGCGGCCAAACGTCAGGTACAGCAGCGAGAAAATAAGCAGCAGTGCGATTGGTACCACAATCATCAGCCGGGTCCGGGCGCGTTCGAGGTGCTCGAACTGACCGCCGTAGCGCACGTAATAGCCTGAAGGCAGTTCAACCCCATCGTTAATTGAACTCCGTACACTTGAAACGAACGACCCAACATCGCGGTCACGGACGTTGGCCTGGATAGTAATACGTCTTTTCGCCCATTCGCGGTTGATTGTCGATGGGCCTTCGACTATTTCAATGTTTGCCAGTTGAGCGAGAGGTATCCTCTGGCCATCAGGACCGGTAACGAGGAGCCTTTCAATTTGGTTTGGATCGTTGCGATAGCTGATGTCAAGCCTCATGACCAGGTCGAAGCGCATCTGCCCTTCGACCACTTCACCCACCTGCCTCGTACCGAGATTTTCAACAACCTCGAGCACTTCTTCCGCTGGAATCCCGAACCGTGCGATCGCCTGCCGGTCAACGTCGATACGCAAGATAGGAAGACCGGTTATCTGTTCAACTGTTACATCTGCCGCTCCAGGAATTACTGCAACTACGCGCCTGATTTCTTCGGCTTTTTCTTTCAGGATATCGAAG
>JABHWQ010000153.1 GCA_018657655.1 Chloroflexota bacterium
CCTGTTATTGCCCTCTTGCCGACAAGCTGATTGAAAAACAATACCGGAAGCGGACCCAGGCCCAAGGAAAGCCGCCCATGCAGTCGCAGTTAAATGAGTTGTTATGTGCCCCCCTGGCCCCCACGCTCTATTTTGGATCAATTTGCGCAAGGGTCACGCTGAAACCGCACTGTTCAGCTGAATCTAAAACATGCTCTTCATATTTCTTGAACAGACCATCTAGGTGTCTGTCGATTTCTTCTTGGGAATAATCCAGGGAGTGAATGGCCGTCACTCCTGCTGATTCAGCTACTCTCTTAGCGACACCTGCGTCACTGAACCCGAAAACCACGTTCATTACTCCCTCTCCGTTCTGCTCGAGAAAAAGAGAAACCACGCTATCGTCCTCACGACCGGCCATTGGCGCACAAAGTTCAATTCCAGCATCCCAACTGATAGCAACATCAATGCCGAATGGTTCTCCCGTCCAATTGGCCTCATGGAAGGTTGCACCAAGAACCTCGGAATAGAACTTCTTCGATTTCTCGATGTCTTTCACAGCGACAATAATTCGGTTTACCCCTATCATGTTCATAGTACCTCCGTTGGTTTTTCGAGCTGGCTCATGACGCGATAGACATTGCGTATTTTTCGAACGCGACTTGTAGCACATAACGTCCGGATTAACAGGCTGCAATGGTATATGATGGATTGACTTGGCGGCAACCCGTTTGTTGGCTAAGATTATAGCATAGGTGAGGGAGGGCCAACTATACCTGTTATGGCCCTCGTGACGCTAAGTTGAAACTGCCCCTAAGTCTCGACATCGTTGACTGGTTGGGGCAGACTTGAGCCCTGCCGCTAAATCTGGTTGAAACCATGGACGTTCCACCTTACGTTGCAAACACTGTTTCAATAGCATCTGGCGGTCGCACTTGAACGATGTTCTCCCAGCATGCCTTCTGCGCTCTCTTACGTGAGAAGGCAGCAATGATTGTCCGGGGCAAAGACGATTGCCCAGAGTTGATCTCCACAGCAAACGCTAGGGCCTGATATTGAACGATCTCGATTCCAAGCATCGGCAAAACATTCGGTTGGACGGTTTAAGTGGATTTCCGCCCATGCGAGTTTTAGGTTGATATCACGTTTTAGTGAGATTCGCGACGTTTTTTACCAATTATTAACCATCTATTGACCGCATATACATTGCTGTTAACCTTAATCTTCATAACATAATGGTAACGTATAACATACTCCATATCTGAATGAAGCTCATGGTTGTTTGAGTCATTGACAATCATAAGCGAGGGTGAGTGAGGCGCCCACGGAGTAAGCCCGATAGCTAACGTGAAGGGGAGTTTCTGATGATTAGAAATTTAGAAGTATCTTCTACCAACGAGATATGCTATTGGGTTGGGTTGAATCTAGCAGACCTCGTTCTTACTTGTGTAGCCTTGGCGTTTGGAGCTGTGGAGACGAATCTTGCCATGCGAGTATTCGGAGTTAATGGTGTGTTGGAGATGATTGCTTGGAAGGCAGTCCTGGTGTGTTGCGTTCTGGTTCTCCTTGGAAGGGTCAGGATTCCCTACGCAAAGAATGGTAACATCTTATACCTGACGAACAGGATAATGATTTTGGTTTGTGTTTGGAATGTGGTGGTTTTGTTTGTATGTGCTGTGAGGCAATAGGGATTGTCCCCAGTGAGAGGATATCCCCTGGCTCATTGACTCTTCAAGTTCTTAACTTCCTGCGGAACTGGCTTGAGTATATTTTGAATGGTGCATGATTAGTAGTCGATATATCTGCCACGCCCGTATTTGATTTCCCGGGTGCCCCCCATATCCCCCGTATCTACCGCATGGACTTCTGGCCCATTGAGGCTTTCGCCCTTGAAAAACTTGTAAATGACGACCACCGTGGGCCCTGCCATATCTAATCAGAGGCCGCCATCGGTTTGTACCAGGTCAACATGTCCATCAAATCGCCTTGTCATAGTTCGGTACAGAAACTGATAACCAGTCTTGGCACTCATCAGGGTGCTGTCAGTCACGAGCATCTTGGCTATTACCTTGACGAGTATACCTTTCGCTTTTATCGTCGCACGTCACGGTATAGAGGGAAGCTCTTTTACCGCTTGCTCCAAAATGCAGTTGCCCTTGATGCGGTTTCGTATCAGGACATAACCAAGGGGGTTCGAGGAACGACCCCCCCAACACAACACATAGTAGTTAGTCCAACGAAGGGGGATAGCCCTATTAACCAAATATTTACCACTGATTAACTGTCGATTAACGGTCGATTAACTGTACTGTAACCTTCATTGACCGGTATTGTTACTTTCCAATGATACTCTGCATATGTAAGTTGGGAGGGCACAATGACTTTTGAAAGGCACTCGCCATTTTGGTGGGGCATGCCCAGTATTGATTGAGCATTACTCCCTATATTTATAGATCAAGTCAATGAATAAAAAGGGGCGCGAGGAGATATGAAAAGAACGTTCGAGAGTGATAAAGGATTTACACTAATTGAGTTGGTGACAGTGATAGGCATCATGGGCATACTGGCGGCGGTGGCAATGCCGGTGATAAGTATGTTTATCGGTGCCGGACAAACCGAGGCAGCTGATACA
>JABHWQ010000492.1 GCA_018657655.1 Chloroflexota bacterium
AATGGTTCCGGATCACCGGCATACCCCTGACCCGCCGATACTCCGATGTACCCCATCGAAATGACACACACTATGATGAGTGATACCATCCCCAGAACCGCCGACCTGTTTTCCTGCCAAATTTCGATCTTCGCCATTTCGTTTATCTTGAAACACTAATACAGATACAATGTGTGCCTAGGAGAAAAGATTGCAGTACTGGATTTTACCGAACAAATATGAATTCAAAATGAACCGGTGCTATCAAGCTTTGTCCGGATCGCCACCATTGCCATATCCGTCACCCGTATTGGGCAATTCGCCATCAAGCTGTTTCCTGACCGATTCTCCCCGTTCCACCACGAACGATTTAAGCCCATAATAGCGCCCGAAATCTTCAGAGAGGTTTTTTTCGAACTCTTCAGTGGAATAGAACTTGAGATCATCTGCTTGTACATATGGCCGTATCATATCGGCAATCTCATCGATTCTGGCTCCCATTATCTCAGGCGAAAAAGGTCCTCCCAGCAATTCCTCCAGATATCCGTGGTATGCATCGAGATATTGTTGTTGAGATAAAAGACGATCAACAAGAGGACGTTCGGCCACTGGACCACATGTTGGTTCGTCGATATAGAAATCAATAATGCCCTGCCAGGGAATATCGCACTTGTAGGTGCCAAACGTTTCGTTCAAATCCCACGGGATAACGCTAAACTTGCCATCGACCTCATAGAGATAGTAGTTCAGCCCTCGACCAAGATAGCTATCCAGGCTCACCAGGATTGTTTCAACAGCCAGGAATCGAAGGGCCTCATCAACGTCCAGCACTTTCTCTATTTCCACCGTAAACGTCTCGTCCGGCTCGTTATTCAAAACGTCAAGAAAGCGAAGCAGCGCCGAATGATCGGGCTTTGTTTCATTATTCTTGAGTTTCATGTAATCAAGATATTCATATTGAGATGTATCTGAATCACCGCCTGTTTCAGCATCATCGTCAGTGACATCCGGTGGCGTGGCAGCCATCTCGGCTCTCTGTTTTTCGAGTTTTTCTTCATCCCAGTTCAGATACGATCCCGGGGGTATCGGTTTGTATAGATTGCCATCATCCCGGAGAAAATTGCGTATGAGGAACAATCTGTCCAATTGCTCCACTTGGGAATACAGGCCTAAATGGGTATCGTTTACCCAAAGATCCACAAAGGCAGTGCGCGGAGCGGGTACCCCCATCTGACGAAAGAGTTCATAGGCAAGTGACTCGCGCATGAGGGTAGGATCACGAAATCCGTTATGGAAATTTATTTTTTTTAAGCCTCGAAATGTCTGCGCATCGTTCAGCAGATTAAAATCCACTTTGAGGCTAAGCCGATTGCTCCCGTCCTCCAGAACATATTTGAGCGACGAACTCCCCTTTGCCCGGACCGCTACACCGGAGACCAGTTCACCATCAAACCAGAAATCCGTTTGATAGTATTGTTCCTTTTCTGCCCTGGACTGTAGGTTTTTCCACAGCTCAGGCTTCATATAAAGATAAACTTTCACCACATTATCAGTGACAAAAGCATCGGTCTTTCGAGCAGTTGACTTCATGGTCGACTGTCTCTGGCATCCCCCCACACTCATGGCAAGCACGGCCATTACAAGGAATACTCCTATTATGTATTGCCAGCGTTTATTGGACATGTTTTCCCAAACCTCTTCCTGTACCCCCAATATTATCAAACAGTCTTACTTTTGGGAACTGAGTCTAATAAATTCTGCACGGACAGTTCATTATCAGAAAAGTCTGTATGCCTGAGGCCCAAGAATTGTATTCCTATCCCTAAGCTGTCAAACTACAGTAGAACGCTATGAATAATATTACACTTATCGCCACCTCAACTTTCGGGCTTGAAAAGGTTGTTAAAATCGAAGTACAAGCCCTTGGTTTCGAAAACATCAAAGTCTCCGAGGGTAGGATTGAATTTGAAGCTACGCTTGAAGATATCCCCAAGACAAACCTGTGGATCAGATGTGCCGATCGAGTACTTCTTAAAATGGGGGAATTCGAAGCCTTTACGTTTGAAGAGCTTTTCGAACAAACAAAGGCGCTGCCGTGGGAGAACTGGATTACTGAAGATGGAAAATTCACCGTAAAAGGAAAAGCGGTGAAATCTACACTCGGCAGTATCAGAGCATGTCAGTCTATCGTCAAAAAGGCCGTAGTTGAAAGATTGAAAGATAAATACAACGTGGAATGGTTCGAAGAAACGGGGCCTGAATTCACCATACAGATATCGATGCTCAAAGACATGGCCCTTCTCACCATTGACACTTCCGGGATCGGGCTTCACAAAAGAGGTTACAGAGAAGAAGCCGTGGAAGCTCCGCTGAAAGAAACGCTCGCCTCGGCCCTTGTTCTCCTAAGTTTCTGGAACAAAGAGAGACTGCTGGTCGATCCCATGTGTGGTTCGGGAACGATTTTAATTGAAGCTGCCATGATCGCCAGGAATATAGCACCGGGACTCAAGAGAGAATTCGCTTCTGAAAAATGGCAGGCTATAAGAAAAAAGGCCTGGACCGAAGCGAGACGCTCTGCTCAAAATGCTATAATTACCAACTTTAAACTCCAGATATTTGGTTATGATATCAATAGAAACAGCATCGAAGCCTGCAAAATCAATGCCCGAAATGCAGGTGTTGAAAAAGATATAGTTTTCGAGCAAAAGGATATCAAAGACCTATGGATCGATAGACAATACGGAATAGTCATTTCAAATCCCCCATACGGAATAAGAAGGGCTGATTTCAAGGAAATCAATGAAATCTATATTTCCTTTCACAAAACATTCAAGAAGAAAAAAGGCTGGTCTCTTTACATACTGACTGCTGATGATGTGTTTCCCAATTACTTTAAACGAGCAAAGCCTGATAGGGTAAGAAAACTCTATAACGGCAGAATACCGGCTAATTACTATCAATATTACGGAGAAAAGCCAACCTCTAAATAGCAACTCAACACAACACGAACTGGGAGGTATCTGATGCCCATTACCATGAAAGTCTGTGACGATGAACTCCAGGCCATATTCGATGTCATTCTCCAAGGCAGACCCAGCCCTTCATTCGAAGAATTTATTGGGATAAGAATCGACTCTCCGGATCTGGATACGGGATACATTACTTTTGAAATGACCGATGCTATCGTGGGGAATCCTACATATCGCACCCTACAAGGAGGCGTCATCGCCACAGTTTTGGATATAGTTGGCGGGCACGTCGTGTTTGTTAGCGTCTTCAAGCAAGTTAAGGGAAAACCTCTTGAGAAGCAAATGCAGAGATTGAGCAAGGTTGGAACGATCGACTTGCGTGTTGACTATCTGCGACCGGGCACAGGCAAGAATTTCACCGCCAAAGGCTGGATATTGCGAACTGGCAACAAGGTATCGGTTACTCGAATGGAATTACACAACGATCAACAAGAACTCATTGCAGTGGGAACCGGCACATATACAGTTGGTTAGAAAAATATCATCACCACTTAACAAAGCAAACTACACCACCTTTTGATATTTGGAATTTGGATTGCAATCAGGTATAATCCGGCAATGGTTCTTAGAGACCAAGTTCCGTAGTAGTGTAAACTGGCAACAACAGATATTGCAGAAATTTACTTAAAGATGATACCCAAAAACCATATTCCAAACGACTACAGGCACATACTGCCGAAACTAATAGCATAGGTTTTTGCAGCTGATGAACTTGGGCGTTCTGCACGCGTTCCGCTGTACATGACTCGGCGAAAATACGCATTAGGAGACATGTGATGGGAACGAAACCATGGTTCGAACACTATGATGAAGGTGTACCTCACACCCTCCAGCCCTATCCTCAAAGCACTCTGTTGACTGTCGTAAACGAAACAGCCCGACAACTACCGAACCATACCGCCCTGCTTTTCAAAGGTGCACGTCTCTCCTACTCAGAACTTGAGCAGCTAAGCAACTCTTTTGCAGCTGCACTGGTATCACATGGCATCAAGAAAGGGGACCGGGTGGCACTATTAATGCCCAACTGTCCGCAATCGATTATCGGACAATTAGGCACATGGAAAGCCGGGGCTATCGCAGTACCGATCAATCCACTCTACACCGAATATGAACTTCAACACGCTCTAACGGAATGTGGGGCAGAAGCAATTCTGGTACTGACTCCGTTTTATGACAAGATCAAATCGATACAGCCGCAAACCAGTCTCCGGCTTGTGATCGCCACCAATATCAAAGAGTACTTGCCACCCCATCTGCGTCCTCTGTTCAGCTTGTTCAAGGAGAAAAAAGAGGGCCATCGTATAAAGTTGAAACGGGGCGATTTATGGCTAAATGACCTACTGCGGCAACATGCCAAAGAGGACCATCCAAATGTGCCAATCGATCCATCAGATCCAGCGCTTCTCTTATTCAGCGGGGGCACTACCGGCACCCCAAAAGCTGTGATAGGAACCCACCATGCACTACTCATTGCCGGCATGCAGATTAAAACATGGTTCGGGAGTGTGTTGGTGGACCGCGATGATGTGCTCATGTTACTCATGCCCTTGTTCCATGTCTATGGCAACATCGCTGTTCTGGCTACAGGGATCGTCGGGCAAAATCCGCTGGCATTGGTGCCCAATCCGCGCGATTTGAATGATGTGCTTGCAACCATTCGCAAAGTTCGTCCAGCCTTTCTTCCCGGAGTACCGACTCTGTTTTTGGCGCTTATCAAACACCCGGATGTACAGTCTGGCAAAGTGGACTTCAAATCCATGAAGCTTTGCATCGCCGGGGCAGCCCCTTTGTTGGCCGAGACCAAGAATCGATTTGAAGCCCTTACGGGCGGACGAATGGTTGAAGGGTACGCTCTTACAGAATCGATGATGGGCGCTGCTATCAGCCCTGCATGCGGAACTTACAAACCCGGCTCAGTGGGAGTCCCACTTCCTGATGTGGATATCCGCATAGCCGATGAATTGACCCACCAAGACGATCTCCCACCGGGTCAAGTTGGCGAAATTCTGATACAGGCCCCCCAGCTCATGAAGGGTTACTGGAACCAACCCGAAGAAACCGATAACATCCTACGTAACGGATGGTTGTATACTGGCGACCTCGGCTACATGGACGAAGACGGATTTCTATTTATTGTGGATCGAGAAAAGGACGTTATTAAACCCAGTGGATTTCAGGTCTGGCCACGTGAAGTCGAAGAGGTTATTGCTTCACACCCGGCTGTGGCCGAAGTTTGCGTAGCAGGCGTACCGGACGACTATCAAGGGGAATCGGTAAAAGCATGGGTGGTCTTGCAAGAAGATCAGCAGGCCAATAGAGACGATATCCGCGCTTGCTGCCGCGAGAAACTGGTGGCCTACAAAATTCCCAAACATGTAGAATTTCGGGAGAGTCTGCCCAAATCCACTATAGGTAAACTCCTGCGCCGTGAACTGGTGGCCGATGAGACAAAGGAACCGTCATCATCAGACGAAAAGGCCATGTAAATAACTCAAGATTTCTTAACCATCGTTTTGCGGAGGTTCAAAATTGAAAAAGTTAGCAATACTGTCGATTGTTATAGTCTGAGTTACCGCCATCATAGTTCCGATCCTGATTTGTTCAGGGGATGATAAGGAAATCGAAGCCAGTTCGATTGAACAAGTGGGTATCATCACCGTATCTGAGTTCGGGGATACGGTTAGTGAGGTAAGCTGAAGAAAGTGGACACCAAAGTCGGATAAAATAAAGAGGCGGAGGTGTTCCGATGAAAGGGATTCCCCAGGGAAGGTACACGAAGGAGTTTCGGGAAGAAGCGGTGAAGCTGGTAACGGTGCCGCATTTATGATGTATCAGCAGGCGGCTACTACGCCTGGTGTGAGAGACCGCTATCGAAGCGGGCTCGAAAGGATGCGCGACTGGAACTTGAGATTAAGGCTGCGCATACGCTGTAAACAGACGAAGAAGTTCAAGATCACCACTGATTCAAAGCATGCCCTGCCCGTGGCAGAGAACTTATTGAATCAGTGATATCCCGACAGGGGAAGGCTGGCTGTATCTGGCCAGTCACAAGGATC
>JABHWQ010000151.1 GCA_018657655.1 Chloroflexota bacterium
AACAGGTGTGGTGAACGTTTCGTGGATGAAGCCTTTAATTACAGCGATGTCGCAAAAACCTTTTGCCATGTCGATCCGCTGGCATACGATTTGGTCAATGTTCCCGCCTGGGTGATCTTCGACCAGCAGTTCATGGATAACTACATGTTCCTGACTGTACCGCCGGGAGAAGCTGCACAGCCATGGATGACTCAGGGTGATACCGTTGAAGAACTGGCTGGCAAGGCAGGAATTGATGTTGAAGGGCTGAAGGATACAGTGTCACGATTCAATGGATTTGCCCAAAAAGGCGAAGATACCGATTTCGGACGCGGCAGCACTGCTTATGATCGATATCAGGGGGATCCGAATCACAAACCAAACGAAGCGTTGGGGACCATTGAAAAGGCTCCGTTGTACGCCGTTTCAGTTGTTCGTGGCGCACTTGGTACCAAGGGCGGTCCTACAACCGATGTTAACGGGCAGGTCAAGCATGTTCTGGGTGGAGTGATAGAAGGCCTATATGCAGCCGGAAATGTGATGGCTGGTACCAGCGGTCCGGGTTATGGTGGAGCTGGAAATACTATCGGCGCTGGAATGACCTTCGGCTATATTGCAGCCAAACATGCCACCAAGCAGCCAAAGAGATAATCTGGGAGGATTTTAAAAATGCCTGATATTACGCACGTTGAAACCGTAAAAGCTCCCGTCGAAGCGACCTGGGATTTTTGCAAAGATATGAACAATTGGGTCCAGTACCTGAAGGGTTATGAAAAGCATGAGGAGAAAAACGAAACCGATTCCACATGGTGGATTAAAGGTGATGTGGGAATTATGGCCAAGACCGTGTCGTTTGACGTCCATATTGAGGAGTGGATTGACAACGACAAGGTTTCCTTCACTATGAAGGGAGTCAGCGAAAATATGAGCGGCAAAGGCTCTCTGCAGGTTGCGGCCGATGGAGATAACACCAAACTTACCTTCTACCTCGAAATTAAGGCTGGTGGACTGATCGGCCCGATGGTCAATGCGGTTCTGAGTCCGGTGCTTAAACCCATCGCCACTGACTTCGCTGGGAAACTGGTAGCCCGGGTCGAAGAGATGCAATCCTAGTCCCTACGAACGCACCCCCCTTGGACATTCCCGGGCCCGTCTTGATGCGGTGAAGGGTTTCAGAGACGGTAACTGATCATTGGTGATGCATGGCTCGGTGCAATGTCAGCCGTATAATGCGAAAGGAGGAAGGCCATGGCAAGTTTGAGTAAACTGTTCACGCCCATCAAGATCGGGAACATGGAAGTCAGGAACCGGATCGTGATGTCTCCCATGACAACGCTGTACGCGGATATGAAGGAGGAGATTACTGATCTTGCACTTGACTACTATGTCGCACGAGCGAAGGGTGGTGTCGGACTGGTTACCGTCGAAGCCTGTACCGTTGATCGCCCCCACAACTATCAGTTCAAATCCCTGGCGCTATGGGATGACAAGTTCATCCCGAGGCACAAGGAACTGACTGATGCTCTTCATGCCCATGGCGCAAAAGCGGTTCCTCAAATCACCCATCCGGGTCCGGAATCGCGAGCGCCGGTACTGTTTCAGACCCCGTCTGTGGGACCATCAGTGGTCAAATCTGAACAGACAGGCGAAATATGCGAAGAGCTTTCCGTAGAGGAAATCGGGATCATAGTTGAAAAATACGGTGACGCAGCCAGGCGTGCCAGGGAAGCCGGGTACGATGGAATGGAACTTCACGCGGCGCACGCCTATATGTTGGCCGGCTCTTTTCTTTCTCCGCATCGCAACAAGAGAACAGATCAATACGGTGGGACTATTGAAAACCAGGTCCGCTTTGTTCAAGAGGTTTTACGGAACGTTAAGGCCAAGGCAGGGCAAGACTTTCCGGTGACTATCCGGATATCCGGAGAAGAACTTATACCAGATGGGCGTAGTCTGGAGGATACACTCCGCATGGTCCCATTGTTGGTGGAGGCAGGCGCCGATGCCTTCCACGTCTCCGGTGGTGCAATTGACAAACTAGTCACCATGGTTGAGGCCCGTCCCGAATACCCCCTGGGATTCAATGTGCCTGCTGCGGCTGCTTTCAAGAAGTCGGTGGATGTGCCCATTATGGTGGTCGGAAGAATCAAAGACCCGATTCAGGCAGAGGAAATACTTCAGAAGAATCAGGCGGACAGGATCGTGATGGGGCGAGGTCTGCTGGCTGATCCGGAATGGCCGAATAAGGCCAAAACCGGCAAGCTGGACGAAATACGCAAATGCATCTCCTGCCTCAATTGCTTCGATTCCCAGGCCATGATGGAAGGGCTCAATTGTGCGGTTAATGGCGTACTGGGATATGAGAACGTAGAAGAATACCAGTTAAAACCAGCAACCAAGCCAAAGAACGTTGTTATCATTGGCGGCGGACCGGCCGGGATGGAAGCCGCCCGTGTCGCGTTTATTAGAGGTCACAAAGTCTCTCTTTATGACAAATTGCCCCGGCTGGGTGGTTCGGCTATATTGGCATCGACGGTACACCCGGACAATGAGGACTTTATCAACTTCCTGATTACCCAGGTGAAAAAGCTGGGGGTGAAGGTGAACCTGAAGCAGGAAATGACCCCCGATAAGATTATGGCTCTCAAGCCGGATGTGGTGATTATCGCTTTGGGGCCGTCTTTGGTTGCAACCAATATCCCCGGAGACGAACAACGCCATGTTCTCAGCGCCCCCGATCTCAAAGCGGTCATGGCTGGCAATATGGACAGTCCCGGCGCTAAAAAGCTGCCTGCGATAATCAAAATGGGATTGCCTCTGGTTCGACCATTTATGTCAAGACTAGTGAATCCATCCACTATACGAAAGTTGACCAAAACCTGGATGCCCGTTGGCAAACAAGTGGTGGTCATCGGAGGCGATTTGGCCGGTTGCGAACTGGCCCAGTTTATGGCAGAACGAGGCCGTAAAGTGACCTTGCTGGAAAAGGGAGAAACGGTTGCCCCTGAAGTCGGGCCGAAACGCCTGGACAACCTTCAAGGTTTTATGGATCGAGCGGGCGTTAAAGTTATGACTCAAGTTACCGTTAAAGAGATCACCAAAAAGAACGTAGTATTCGAAACAAGTGATGGTAAAAACCAGACTATCGAGGCAGATAGCGTAGTTATCACCGGCGAGGCCGAACCCAACATGGACCTCTATAACGCGATGGAAGGGAGAGTGCCGGAAGTATATGCGATCGGCGATTGTTCGGCCATTGGCCTAATCCGAAAAGCTACGGCAACAGCAATGAGTGTTTCGATCAAGTTGTAACGACGAAAAAACTTCTGAACCATAATACTAAATATGAGGTGGGTTGTTTTTGACTTCACTCACACGGTTATTCAGTCCCATAGAGATCGGTTCGATGGAGCTGAAGAACCGAATTGTAATGTCCACCATATCTACCGG
>JABHWQ010000431.1 GCA_018657655.1 Chloroflexota bacterium
GACTCGTTGAATTCAATATGCTTCAGGTAAATGTTCCGGGATACATAGATCAGGTGAATATGGCCATCATCGGTCTGCACCAGGCTGGGGTCGCGTCCCCACCTTCCTGACTCGATTTTACGATTGTTCTGCCAGGACTCGCCGCCATCAGTAGAGATCGCCACTGTTAAAGGCATAAGCCAGGATTCATAATCATTATAAGCAAGCAGCAGATGGCCGTTGGCCAGTTTAAGCAGGGCGATAGGGCTACCGGCATTTTTCAGTTCCGCGGATTGAGGTTTTGTCCATGTTTCACCGTAATCTCTGGATTCGATCCGCCAGAGGACTTTTTCACGTTCTCCTTTTTCGTAGGGCCTGAGCAAACCCAGCAGATGACCGGCAGCCAATTCGACAATAACAGGATCTACCAACCCGGACAGTTCTTTCGCGGTTGTATAATACCTCCAGTAATTCCCTCGGTCATTCGATTTTAACAGTACTGAAGAGCGGTCTCTAACATTGGTGGCCGGTAGCAACAAATCACCGTTTGATAAGGAGACGATCCGGGAACATGGGATTCTGTCCGATTCCGATATCAGGAAATATTCTTTGCCCCAGATACGTCCAGCATCCTCAGAGTCCTTGTACATCAGTTGCCAGGCAGCCTGATCTTCGCCGGGGAACACTCTTCGCTTTTCCCGATAACGGGTTGAGAAAAACAGGCGAAGCCCTCCATCGGGCAGCATACTTAGCACCGGGTAGTTATCTGGATAACCCTCCTCATCGGCAACAACGACAGGCAGGGTCCACTGCATTCCGTCCACTCTTTTAAAAGCGATATTGATTGCATTATCAAGAGCGAGAGGTCCGGAGCCGGTTGCCCAGGCGCAGGCCAGAGTACTATCCGGCAGAACCAGAACGGTCGGCTGGTAGTACTCCGGTAAGAGCGAATTGCTTTTTATAACATACGTCTCCTGATAGACAGGTTCATCCTGAGCCAGAACCTTAAGAGGACATTGAACCATAACACATGCCAAGATGACTGACAGACATCTTTTTGATATCAAATTCACATTATCCCCTTTATATTGTTATATTGAATCACTCATTAGGTATTTTTTGCGCGTATGTCGTCAAAACAGGTTGGACAGTGGGTGTTGAATAATAAAAGACTCTTCTGAGTAAATGCAACTGATTCTTTCGTTCTTCTTCCCCAAAGCTAAAAACCAGCTTACTCACATTGGCCTCTCCTCAAAATTCATTTTAACTTAAAAACCAAAGGAGTACTGCTTCCTACTCAATGATCAAACCTTAACCGCAGATTGCTAAAACCAAAACATAGATCGCCTGGTATGGAGCGGATATGAGAGTGATAGCATGTGGTTATAAGGGAGAGTCAGGTGAGAGCAAAAGAAATAGTTCAAATCTCTTCTTATTCAACTCAACGTTGTTTTTATTGGCGGGGCATACGTGACGATTTTATAACTTTCCTGTGTGATATGCCGCAGGGATTGGTAGATATGGTACATGCGGTGGTGGCTTAATTCACTGCAATCCATACAACTCTCATCCATATATGAAAGTAATCTGGCAGGCAGTTGAACGGCTCTTTATTATCCAAAGATTGTTGCAAATACCATATATTGATCTTAAAGTTTTTCACCAGCGACCTCAAGTATTCATGATCTGGATTCAACTAAATGAATTTATGGTGGTGGTTTGAGCGATCCAACTCAATTCTCAGATACTCTGTCCCGATCCGAATTCCTTGCAGGCATTTCCAAGCACGAGCATACCAATATTCTCGGTCGTGGTAAAAGGATTAAGCTCAACAAAGGTAAAATCCTATTTCGAGAGGGCGATCCAGCCATAAGAATTTACATCGTGCTTAAGGGACGTCTCAAACTTTACAAGCTCCATGAACAGGGTAAAGAAGCCATTATCCGCTATATAAATTGCGATGAATTGACAGCTGCAATAGCCGTATTTAAGAATAAGGCTTACCCGGTTACGGCGGAAACTGTCGGAGAAGTGGAAGTGATTGGCTGGGATAAAGCAACCATGCATAAACTCATGCTGGAATATGCCCCAATCGCAATCAACATGTTGAACGCTGCTATAAGCCGCATTGATGATTTACAGACTCGCTATCTGGAGCTTTGTACCGAGCAAGTTGAGCAGCGTGTTGGACGCTCCCTTTTGCGTATCATGAAACAATCCGGCCGAAAAACAAAAGATGGGATACTGATCGACTTCAAGCTCAGCCGCCAGGATTTGGCAGATTATACAGGTACGACATTATTTACGGTAAGTCGCATCCTGAGCAACTGGGAAAAGACCGGCTGGATCAAGTCCGGCCGTGAACGCATAACCATCACCGATCCGCACGCCCTTGTATCGTTTTCTGAGCTAGGCTGAACCGCACATCTCTCCTCTTCATTCTTACCCCTTTTTTGACCTCCAGTCATATTTCAAAAAAAACAGTTATTTGCGCCAGCGCAAAGACACTGAGTGTTAAGACAACTATTTTCAGGACCAGCAATAAAAGTTGAATAGATGTTAGGGACTGCCGGTCGTCATGAACACAAGGACACCTTGCTTCAGAATATCTTTGTGGCAGACGTTCCAGTTGCAGGAAAATAATCGAAAAAGATAATAAAGTGCAGATACGTCTATCGTCAAACATCACGGTAAAAGAACTTTTGGACCAGCACCCCCGCTTAATGTCCTCGTTAGTGAAACTGGGGCTTCTGTGTGGTGGTTGTCCAACAGAAGCTTTCCACACTCTGGCTGATGTAGCCCGTGAGAACGGAATCAGCCTGGATCAGTTACTTCAGCAATTGCAGAACGCAATCGACAACAGCATGGCGAAATAAAGGAACCATGCTCACCCGAAAGACAGGGGACTTAGAATGTTTTGCTATCAATGCCAGGAAACAGCGAGAAATACCGGATGCACCGTTAAAGGTGTTTGCGGCAAATCGGAAGAAAACTCCAACCTCCAGGACTTATTGATTTTCGTGCTCAAAGGCATTTCGGTTTATGGTGAGAAACTGGAGGAACTTAAAGTCCGCGATAAGAGCAACGATGAATTCATCGCACAGGGACTGTTCGCAACAATTACCAATGCCAACTTTGACAACGAGCGTTTCACGTCAATGATAAGTGCGGGCCTGAAACGCCGGGATCGAATCAGGGATGATTTTCTTACCGTCTACAGGGATAAAAACGGCAGTGATTTTAACGGAATGCTTCCGGAAGCCGCCACCTGGATTGCTGACACTCCGGAGGCTTATGCCGAAAAGGCCAATACCGTGGGTATTTTAACCACCGAAAACGAAGATGTGCGCTCGCTGAGGGAACTATTGATAATCGGTCTTAAAGGGATCGCTGCATACACTGACCACGCTGCCATTCTTGGGCATAAAAAGGAGGAGATCAATGCTTTCATTATGGAAGCCTTAGCCTCTACTACCAAGGACCTGACGGTTGACGAGATGATTGCATTGGTCATGAGAGCCGGGGAAACGGCCGTATCAACCATGGCCTTGTTGGATGAAGCTAATACCACAGCCTACGGGAATCCCGAGATCACAGAGGTAAATATCGGTGTGGGAAAAAATCCCGCAATTCTTATTTCCGGCCATGATCTCAAAGACATGGAGGAGTTGCTTAAACAAACAGAAGGAACCGGGGTAGATGTCTATACCAACGGCGAGATGCTACCAGCCAATTACTATCCAGCTTTCAAAAAGTACTCCCATTTTGTCGGTAACTATGGGAATGCATGGTGGCTCCAGAACAAGGAATTTGAATCGTTCAATGGCCCGATTTTGCTGACTACCAATTGCCTTGTTCCACTAAGGAAAGACAACACTTACCTGGACAGGCTGTTTACTACCGGTGTTGTCGGATATGAGGATGCAGCGCATATTCCCGACCGGCCTGATGGTGGCGTCAAGGACTTCTCCACGCTGATTGAAAAGGCTAAAACCTGCCCTCCACCCACTGAAATCGAAAGTGGAACCATAATCGGCGGTTTTGCACACAATCAGGTTATGGCTCTGGCCGACAAAGTGGTCGAGGCTGTAAAAGCCGGTGACATCAAGCATTTTTTCCTGGTAGGTGGCTGTGA
>JABHWQ010000148.1 GCA_018657655.1 Chloroflexota bacterium
AATAACCCAGCAATTTACCATCCGAATCGCGGACGGCGCGCATGTAAGCCCGGTGTTTTTCACTATCGGTGATGAGGCGTTCTTCTTCCCCATTATGCATGGCTGCCAGTATTTCGATAATCATCTGCCGGGATTGGGCATTGTGGCATTCCAACAATGAACTCCCGATAAGATCGGCTCCACCACGCTCTTTGTACCTTTCAATGGCAGCTTTGTTCATATACCGAATGGAATGTTGGGTGTCAGCAAATACGACCGGACATTTGAAGCTGTTCAGGATCGCAGTCATGAGATCAAATCCAATCATGCCCTGACCTCCATTTAGTGAATAACCTGATCCCTAATCAGCCTTTCTATCTCCGATTCATCCAAACCCAGCAACTCACCGAAAACGTATTCATTGTGCTCGCCGAATAACGGAGCCGGGCGCTTAACTTCCAGTGGAGTTTCCGAAAACTTCCACACCGGGGCTATCACCTTTTTCTTCCCCAGTACAGCATGGTCGACCTCCGCCCAAAAACCCCTGGCCTGCAAATGGGGATCATTCCACAAATCTTCACTGTTGCAGGACGGGGTAGCTGCCACACCCTCTGCCTGGAGCATCTTCATCACTTCGGTGTGGGTGAAGTTGATCGTCCAGCGCTCGATCAGTTGGTCCAATTCCGCTTGGTTATGCCATCGAGTAAAGCTATCGGCAAACCGCTCGTTTTGCGCCCATTCCGGGTGTCCGGCAACTGCGCACAGAGCCCTGAATTCCTCGTCGGTAGCCACAGCTATACTGATCCACTTGTCATCACCCTGGCATCGATACACATTATGTGGGGCCATAAACAGGTCCTTGTTCCCCCTTCGGGTTTGGTTCCTGCCATTCATGCAATAATCCATGAACACTTCGCCCATGAAAACGCTGGTCGACTCAGTGGATGAGAGGTCGATAAACTGTCCTTCTCCTGTACTCTGTCGATGAATTAGAGCTGCCAGAATCGCAAAAGCAGAGCTGGTGGCACTGAGAAGATCGATCTCCCCAGAAAGCCTTATAGGGTCTTCCCCCTCATAGCCGCTGATATAGGCAAAACCGCTGATAGCGCTAAACAAAGGAGCATAGCCGATGTATTCCCGTTCCGGACCGGTATTGCCGCGTGCGGATGAAGACAGCATGATGATGTCCGGCTTGACCTCCCGCAGAACTTCATAGCCAAGCCCCAGGGCATCGATTTTACCGGGGCGCATATTCTGCGCTACCACATCGCTGATCTTGACTAGCCGCTTGACCAGATTTACGCCTTCAGGCTGACTCAAATCGATATTGGCACTAAGTTTCCCGAGGTTCATATCATTGAAAATGGATGAATGATCGGGTTCATCGAACCATTGGCCTGTCGTGAGAGAAAAGACACGTGAGTGATCGATACGCTTGCGGCTTTCGATCTTGATGACCTCGGCGCCAAGTAGTGCTAGAATACTGGTCGCCTGTGAACCTGCCCAGGCCCAGGCAAAATCTACCACTCTTATACCTTCCAGCGGATATTTCACCATTTCAAATGATCCCCGCTTTTCTCAGTTCCACCAGGTCTTTCCGGGTGTAGCCCAGTCTCTGGCAAAAAATCTGCTCATTATGCTGACCCATCATAGGAGCTGGCTTTTCGACCGCCCAGGGAGTCTCCGACATGATGAACGGCGCTCCGGCTTGTTTGATCTTCCCGGCAACCAGATGCTCAACATCCACAAAAAATCCACGTACCCGGTGATGCTCTGAGTTGACTACATCCGCAGGCGAATTGACTACAGCAAAAGGGCAGTTGGCCAACTGTCCCTTGTGATACAGTTCTTCCTTGGTATAGTGCTTGGCCCATTCGAGCACACGAGGCCGGATATCGCTAATAAAACGTTTCCCACGTTCTTCCCCATTCAAGTAGACAGGATCGAGCGCCCACTCAGGACTTCCGATCAACTGCACGAATCCTTGCCAGTGATGGGTTTCGTTTATCTGAAACACGATGTGGCCATCCTTGCACGGCACGATATCGCCCAGTAGGCCGGAGAGATTCACAAATCTTGTATCGCTTTCCCCATCATTAGGGAACTGCGGTGCATTAACCCGATTTAGCGCAATCAGCGCCTCCTGTTTGGAAACATCGATGTGCTGACCCTTGCCGGTCATTCGTTGAACATACAAGGCCGCCAGAGTAGCCGTAGCAGCACTCAATCCGCTCCCGTATTCGCCAAGCAATCCGCCAGGCTGTATCGGCTCTCGATCCAGCCATCGTGAGACCCACGGTGTCATATAACCAAGCATGCCGGAATGAATTAGGTTCAAAGGATAGGCTTTATAATCCGCATGGGGACCCGTCTGCCCAAAAGGCGTGATCGAAACCATTATCAAACGGGGACTAATTCCGCACAAGTCCGCATAGCCAAGACTCAAATTATTCATGGTTTGCGGGGGACAATCCTCGATAAAGATATCCACATCTTTGAGAATACTCTTAAAAATACCTTTGCCGGTGGGAGAATCCAGGTTGAGAGTGATACTCAGCTTGTTGGTGTTCAGATAAAGAAATAGAGCGCTCTTTTCTGGATGAGGGATATCATCGGGAAAGGGTCCTCGTTTTCTGGATTCATCTCCCATATCAGGAGGTTCGATCTTGATGACCCCCGCTCCAAGATCAGCTAATGACTTAGCACAATACGGAGCGGCCACAACACCACCATACTCC
>JABHWQ010000147.1 GCA_018657655.1 Chloroflexota bacterium
AAGTGCGATGCCAAACGGTACCAGTCGGATGAGTTTCTGAGTACCACTATTGCCGGCCATCAAACCTTGCTTCACTTCGGCCAGTCCCAACCGAGCATTATCGGAGGCAATTCGCAAGTCACATGCCATGGCAAACTCAAGTCCGCCACCGGTGCAAATGCCATTGATAGCAGCTATGAAAGGTTTCGGTACAAACAGGCCTTTCATTGGAGTGACTTCCGGAATAGGGAAAGGCGGCCGTTCCGCTTCAGGGATGGACATCCATTGGCCCATTTCTTTTAAATCCTGCCCGGCACAAAATGACTTCTCACCAACAGCGCTTACGATAGCCACCCATACATCGATATCATCCCGGACATTTTCCCACGCCTTGACGATCCCTTCCCAAACCGCTTTATTCATGCAATTGAGTGACTGCGGTCGATTGATGGTGATATAGGCAATGTGCCCTTTTTTCTCATATAGAAGTTCGTCTGACATTTTACTCCTTTCTTACTAAATCACTAAACATTATTTTACCTATGCATCACCCAAAGTACAACTGGCGTATTAACAGGGAGGTACAAGTAACAAAACTTAGACTTCCAAATCCATCGCTTCCGCTACAACAACCGTTAGATCATCAACCTTTATTCCATCAGATGCTTTTCCCAAGGTAGAAATACACCTCGGACAAGACGTGACTATCGCTTTGGAACCTGTTTGTTTGGCTTCTGAAATCCTGTCCGCCGCTATCTTTTCTGCCAGTTGGGGATTCATTGACCGAACCATTTCAGCACCGTCACCGCAACACCAGGCATATTCCCGATGCCTCAACATCTCTGTTAATTCAGTATTCGGGATACTGTTGAGGATATCCCTCGGAGGATCATAGACACCGCAATATCTGCCCAGGCGGCAGGGATCGTGGAAAGTGATTTTTGCTTCCGGAAGTTCGTGTTCGAAGGAAATCCTTTTTTCATCGATCAGCTGAACCAGCATCTCGCTGATATGCAAAATCTCGAAGGGCAATTCTCCCATCAATTCCGGGTAATTCACTTTAAATGACTTGTACCATTCGACACAAGCACCTCCTTTCAGCTCTCACTGCTAAACAAAAAAGTGTTACCTATGTCTTTAGCATAAAGTGTTACCTATGTCCTTGTTCGTTCACACCTGGTGCAAGCATAGGCCATCTCTTTGAGTTGATTTAGTTTCTCTTCGTTTACAATCATCGTACATCTTCCTCGAAAAGTGATAAAAGATATGGATTTATCATATTATTTGGATCGATCGATTTCTTGACGGTTCGCAGGAAATTGCTGTACTCGGGCGGGAAATAACCAGCGCACAGATCTCCGATGTTCTTGTTCAATACCAGCAAATTGGCGCCCCTTTGGAATGAGAGTTAGACGATATCTTTCCAGACAGATATCACCTTTCGGCTTGCCTCCGGGTCTGATTCCTTGTGATAAAGAGGGAAAGAGACATAGTCCTGATCCCCATGCATCCAAACTGCTGTCCCCCCGGGTCGGATCCTGCCACCCCAACCATCGAGCTCCTGATTCATCATTTCCAAGATCGCCTTAACAGTTCCCAGGGAATTATCTCTGGAACAGCATGGTTCGGGATAGCTCCACATTCCCATCATTCGATGGCTCACGTCGTGGGGATGCCTCAAAGCCCGTTCTAGAAAGTTCCTTACCAAATCGGAATCCCAGATAGCCGCAGGATCGTTCCGTCCGACTATATCTGATGCAATTTCAAGCTTCCGATCCACTTCTTCCTGGCCAAAGCCATGCACTTTGTAGACCAGCGCCCAACCGATCCTTCTGGCCACTGACTCAGGTCCGGGACCGATCAGTCCCAGCAAAGAAAGAGGCCGGGACCCATGGGCCGCCAGTGCAGTGAAGGTTTTATGCGCTTCATCCAACATCTCGGGAGCATAGGCTACGCCTCGATTGACCTCGTTAATATCCACCACACTTCTCATGCGAGTGAGTTCCAGGCAAATCGATGCTCCACGTTCTCCCGGCGAATAACTGCAGGCAGTACCCCCATAGGACATACCGCTACCTCTGGTAGCAATGGGCACTCCTTCTCTATTGGCAAGCGTGGCGATTTGAGATACTTCTTGTGTAGTACCCGGACGAACAATGATGCCGGGAATAGCAGCAGGAAAACCGCTGAAATCCTTGGCATAGCTCCATACGGCAGAATAACTATCCGCTACATATTCGGAGCCAACAATATCAATTAAGGCAGATTTTAGAGGATGGGCCATAATTCCCCTTTCTGATATAGCAATATTACGCCAAGGATAATTGCTCAGAAAGTGGTTGTCAACGAAGCTATCATGCTATTATTACTCCGGCAATTAAGAAAGGACATAATCATTTAAAATGTCATTCCCGCTTTCGCGGGAATCCAGAGGTGTGGGGGGAAGTAGATTCCGGCTCGGCGGCCGGAATGGCATACCATATTTAATTGCCGGATTAATAATGTTGATTGGGGTATCGATTTTCACACTGAGCATGCACCGATTCCAATTCATCAGCCCCCTTGTGTTCCCCCAGTCTTGGGGGAAAGAGATTTGTTATCACAGGTCGTTCCGCAAAGCGGAACGACCTGTGATAACTCTTTTTTTTTTGGGGGGGGGACGCTACACGCCGAGTAATTATAGGGTAAAGTCCTAAATTAGCCACTATATTCGTATCTGTTTTCAAGCAATTGTAAAATCGACTTGATTTTGTCTTTAGCTTCCATGTTTCTATGATTGTATCGCCATGCGTATTCTGCAATATACAGAGGTAGAC
>JABHWQ010000313.1 GCA_018657655.1 Chloroflexota bacterium
CCGGTACTGATTTGACTACAACTGAGTTCGCCCCAACTCTCACCCCATCGCCGATAACAATATCTCCAAGGAGAATAGCTGCCGATCCCACCACTACGTTATTGCCAAGCGTGGGGTGTCGCTTTGTTTTTGCCAGACTCGTTCCGCCTAGAACTACTCCCTGATAGAGGAGGACATCGTCACCGATTTCGGATGTTTCGCCGATAACTACGCCCATGCCGTGGTCGATGAAGAATCGTCGGCCTATTTTCGCTCCGGGATGAATCTCAATTCCGGTGAAAAACCGGCTTGTCTGAGAGAGGGCGCGGGCAGGGAAGCGAAGTTTGTGTTTCCAGAAAAGATGGGCGACCCGGTGTGCCCAGAGCGCTTGCAGGCCCGGATAACAACACATGACCTCTAACCAGCTTCGAGCAGCCGGATCTTTAGTAAATACTGTCTGGACATCTTCTCTCAATGTCTTAAACATCGACTGTCATCCTTTAACATTTACTGGAAAACCGAAGTGCTTAAATAGCGCTCCCCTGTATCGGGAAGCATAACTACGATGAGTTTGCCTTCATTCTCTATCCGTTTGGCTACTTCTATCGCTGCCCATGTTGCGGCTCCCGATGAAATACCGGCCAGAATACCCTCTTCCTTAGCCAGCCGTCTGGCCATCGATCCGGCATCGTCATCGCTAACCTGGACGATTTCATCGATCAACTTCATTTGCAGAACCTGGGGGATAAATCCTGCTCCGATCCCCTGTATCTTGTGAGGGCCGGGTTGGCCTCCAGAAAGAACTGGCGAACCCATAGGTTCTACAGCGATGGCTTTCAAATTGGGCTTTCGGGTTTTCAAAGTTTCAGCTACACCGGTAATGGTCCCTCCGGTGCCTACACCGGATACAATTATATCCACTTCGCCATTCGTATCCGTCCATATTTCTTCGGCAGTGGTCAACTGATGAATTCCAGGATTAGCCGGATTATTAAACTGCTGAGGCATGAAAGAGTTGGGCGTGTTATGAGCCAGGTCCTCTGCTTTGCGGATAGCTCCGCGTATCCCTTCATTTCCCGGAGTCAGCACCAGTTCAGCGCCTAAAACACTTAGGAGTTGTCTGCGCTCGATGGACATAGTTTCTGGCATCGTGATAATAATTCGATATCCTTTGGCAGCGCAGACAAAGGCGAGTCCAATGCCGGTGTTGCCGCTGGTAGGCTCGATGATAACAGTGTTACTGTTGATTAATCCTTGCTTTTCGGCAACTGCAATCATAGATAGTCCAATCCTGTCTTTCACGCTTCCAAGTGGATTGAAAGATTCAAGCTTCGCTACCACACTGGCCCTCGCATTTTCAGTGACTCGGTTTAAGCGAACCATCGGTGTGTTGCCGATCAGATCAGTTATATTGTTGGCTATCATCGATCTGTTAGCTCCTGAATCTACTCCGCCGAATTACGGACGTTGGTGGAGATGCAATCACTGGCTAGCTGAAATGCCCCTTTTTTCAGTTGCTGATTAACCAGGTCCTGTAGGGTAGTGGATTCGAGAATTTCATCTGTCGCTTTCTTTATCTTTACCCATATATCGTGTGTGACACATGAACTGGAACTGGGACATATGCTTGGATCATCAGCGCATTCGGTCGGTGAAATTGAGCCTTCCATGATATTGACTATCTCACGAAGAGTGATTTCAGTGGGGGACTTTGCGAGAGTGAAGCCTCCATGGGCACCGCGAGTGGAACGTATCATTCCAGCTGCTTTTGGAGGAAGAAGCAGCTGTTCCAGATATCGTGCTGACATTCCCTGCCTTTGAGCAATTTCTTTTACCAGTACCGGGCTGGACGACGAATTGATGGAGAGGTCTATTAATGCTCTGATAACGTATCTTGCTTTGGTGGTGAGCTGCATTTGTCACCCTCTATATATGAGTAATGCAATAAAGCCTATGGAATCAATGAATACCATCGGAATACTAATAAATTATCATCGAAAAGAATATTTGTCAAGGGGATGGGCTCATTTTGCTGTGATCGGATTGTATGATTGGCGTGTGGCTACAACGAGCCTTCGCCAAAGAGGTGTAGCTTGTCTTCGTCGATGATGGTGATTTCACCTCGATTAGTGCTGATGATGCCCTGGTCCTTTAAACGGGTGGTAACTCGTATAGCGGTTTCTGTTGTGGTGCCGGACATATCGGCCAGTTCCTGCCTGGTGAAAGGGATACTGTGTCCAATCTTGGCTGACAGCATTAGCAGAATGTTGGCAATGCGTTGATCCACGCGCTCACCAGCCATATCCCTTAGCCGATCATGGGCATCTCTCAGACGTGTGCCCAAAAGGTTAATCATCTTCAGCGCAACTGAAGGATTCTCGCTTAGGAAATTCAACAGGTCATCCCGTCTGATGCCTAGTACTGTGCTGTCTTCCAATGCCAATGCTGATGCGGGGTAAGGTATTCCATCAAAAACGGCGACCTCTCCGAAGGTGTACCCTGGAGGAAAGATTGCAATAATCAACTCCTTTCCTGATGAAGCGTATTTGGCAACCTTTATCTTTCCTTTCCATACGATATAGAACCAATTCGGAGGATCTCCTTCCCATATGATAGTCTCACCAGCAGCGATCTGATGTTCGGTAGCCAAAGCAGCTAATGCGGGAAGTTCATCGTCACTTAGAGCGGAGAAAAGGATGGTCTGCTTGAGAAGTTCGATCGCTTTAGGAGTATCCATCAGATAGGCTGTGATCCGTTAATAAAGTGGATATCAATGATAATGATTAATAAATGAGAATACGATTGTTTCAAGCCACCCTAACCTCAAGCCCCAGTTTTTCGAGCCGTGCTTTTATTTGCTCTATTTGATGTTCTGAGTAGCTTTGTGCGTTGGGTAACGGGTATTCCATGTCCAGTCTTTCATACTTACCTTTTCCCAGTCTGTGATAGGGAAGGATATCGATTTGTTTCAAACCGAGACTGAGCACGAATTCTCCCGTAGCTGAGATGTTCTGTTCGCTGTCGTTGCAACCGGGTACCAATGGGTATCTAATCCATACTGGTTTGCCTGATTTGGCTATTTTGCGGGCGTTTTCCAGAATAATGGTGTTGTCCAGTCCGGTCAATTCCCTGTGTACGGCGGGATCAATATGCTTGATATCCAGCAGTACCAGATCAGTACACGATAATATCTGCTTCAGTTTATCCCATCGCACATAGCCCGTAGTATCCAGAGCGGTGTGGATGCCGATCTCCTGGCAGCGTTTGAACAGTTCGATCAAGAAC
>JABHWQ010000493.1 GCA_018657655.1 Chloroflexota bacterium
GCACTACTATGCAAACATGCTATCGTGGACTACGCAAAAATGGATCATGGTTTACCGTTGAGGCTATTGCCCATAATTTAATGGAGAATCCTCACATAAAGGGTTTGGTGGTGAACTATCGGGATGTTACAGATCGCAAAAAAGCCGAAGAAGCGTTACAAGAGAGCGAACGAAAATTCGCTACACTTATTAATAATATGCCGGGAATAGCCTATCGTCGTCTTAATGATAAAGACTGGACCATGCTTTTCATTTCCGAGGGATGTGTTCAACTCACTGGTTATGACTGTAGCGACCTGAAGTTGAACCAGACAATATCCTGGAACAGCATCATTCATCCCGAAGACAGACAGCGTGTTTGGGATGAAACTCAAAAAGCTGTTTCCCAAAATGAATCCTATACACTCAACTATCGGATTCTGACCAAAACGGGAGAAACCAAATGGGTATGGGAACAAGGCACCGGCATTATCACCGATGAAGGAGCGAATATTGAACTGGAAGGATTCATCACTGATGTCACCGAGCGCAAGCAGGCGGAGAATATACTCAAAAAAAGTGAAGTGAATCTTGCCAAAGCCCAGGAAATCGCACAGATGGGTAGTTGGGAATGGAATCTGGAAACAGATGAACCCTTCTGGTCAGATGGGGCTTATCGCATCTACGGATACGACCGAAGCAATAGTGAATCCTCACTTGAGCTTGCCTGGATACCAATTCATCCGGATGACAAAGGATGGGTTGGCAAGGTATGGAAGACTGCCCGGAATGAAGGGACTTCTTACAATATTCAGTATCGAATCATAAAACCCGATGGTAGTGAACGTACTATCAATGGTATCGGTGAATCCGAAAGGAATAGCCGTGGAAAGGTGATACTCCTGTTTGGAACGATTCAGGATATCACCGAACGCAAGCAGGCTGAAGAGGAACTTCGTATAAAGGATTTTGCCTTCGAATCCTCCTTGAGCGCTGACAGTATTGCCACCAATGAGGGGTTCCTCACTTATGCAAATCCTGCATTTGCAGGGATTTGGGGGTACGAGAATGTGGATGAAGTAATCGGTAAACCGATCGTTGATTTTCTTGCCGATAAGGATGAAGCTCTTGAAATTATCGAATCCCTAAACAGCACCGGAAAGTGGAAAGGAGAATATACAGCTCGCAGGAAAGATGGCTCGACGTTTATTGCCCTGTCTTCTGCTAATGCCGTTTATGATGAGGAAGGCAACCAGACTGCCCTGTATTCCAGTGTTGGAGACATCACCGAGCGTAAGAAGGCGGAAATGGCGTTGCGGGATAGTACCGAGAGGTTTTATGCACTTTTCCATAATATGCCCCTCGAAGGCGTAATCTATCGGTTTATTCGTGATTTGCAGGGAGAGATCGTTGATTGGGAGTTCAGCGATATCAACTCGCTTGGATTGGCAAGCGTTGGTAAAAAGAATGCTGACGAGGTGATCGGCAAACGCGCCTCTGAATTCTTTGAGAACGGAGTGATGGCTCCCTATGTTGAACTTTCCCGTCAAAGTTCAAAAATGGGCCAGCCGCATCTATTTGAAATCCGTTTTGAATCGAATGGGCGCGATTACCTGGCCTCGGTATTTCTTGTGGGAACTGACCATTACGTCAGTCTTGGTTTGGATATCACCGAGCGCAAGCAGGCGGAGGAGCAGTTGAAAAGCACGATGGATGAACTTAACCGCTCCAACCAGGAACTGGAGCGATTTGCCTATGTGGTGTCCCATGACCTCCAAGAACCCCTGCGCATGGTGGCCAGTTATGTTCAACTGCTGGAAAAGCGTTATAAGGACCAACTGGATCAGGATGCCAACGAGTTTATCCACTTCGCCGCCGATGGCGCTATCCGCATGCAACAGATGATCAATGACATCTTGGAATATTCACGGGTGGGAACTAAAGGAAGGGAATTCGAAAGTGTTAATCTCAATTCCGTCCTCAATCAAGCTGTAACCAACCTGGGTGGGCAGATTGAAGATAGCGGAGCTCTCATTACCCATGATGAACTGCCACAGGTATTCGTTGATGAGATTCAGATGGTGCAACTGCTTCAAAACCTGATCGGCAACGCCATCAAGTTTCGTAGCGAAGATACACCTCTAGTTCACATTGCCAGTCTGGAAAATGAAGCCGAGTGGACTATCTCTGTTAAGGATAATGGGATTGGAATTCATCGAGAGCATCAGGACAAGATATTCGCCGTCTTCAGACGATTACATCCGATTGGTAAGTACCCTGGCAGCGGCATCGGCCTGGCTATCGCCGCCAAATTAGTTGAAAGGCACGGCGGTAAGATGTGGGTGGAATCTGAGCCAGGGAAAGGGTCTACGTTCTATTTTTCGATTCCAAAGGTTCGACCAAGAGAATCATGACAATTTTCAAATATGCTTTCGATGAATTCGGAGGTGAGTCATGAATATCACATGGTTTCATCGGGGAAAAATAGGAAAATATCCTGTTGGGAAGCGCCCTGTGTTTCCCATGAAAATATCTATTGTATTTGTTGCGCTAGTATTTCTGATTCTGGTAGTCTTGTGGCAAATACCTCTTGTCAAGGTAAAAGCTCAGGATGATGCCGGTGAGAAAGTGTTGAACGTAACTGCGGCTATTCCTCGGGAGTTTCCTCCTTATCATTCGGTAGATGAGAATGGCAATCCCATTGGCTTTGCCATTGATGTGTTTGATCATCTTGCATCACGCGCCGGGTTGGATGTGACTTACATTATCTACGACGGCTGGCCGGAAGTCCAACAAGCAATTCGCGATGGTAAAGCGGACGTGATCCCCAATTTTGGGGTTACGGATGAGAGAAAGGAGCTTGTGTCTTTCACCTCATCGTATGAGGTATTTCCGGTAAGCTTGTTTGTACGTGAATCATCTTATGATATCGCTGGGCTGGAGGATATTGCTAATCGAGAAACTGCGGTTGTAGTTTCCAATGTAGCTGTTGGTTTGCTTGAATCAGCGGGGGTTCCAATAATAGTATATGACGATGTTGCCAGTGCCTTTTTTGCTCTGCTGGCCGGTGAAGTAGATACATTGGCATATCCGGAGCCAATTATCCTTAAGATGGCTCTCGAAGCCGATCTGGCATCTAGAATAAAGGTAGTGGGGAATCCACTGATTGAAATCAGACGCTCGATTGCAGTGGCCAAAGATAAGCCCGATCTGTTACAACTTTTAGACGAAGCCATTTCTGAATTTGTTGGAACTGATCAGTACCAGGAGATTTACTCCAAGTAGTTTGGAGAGGAAGAAACAGTCCATTATTGGACAGCTGAACGTGCCTTTTGGGTAATGGGCATTCTCATGGGGCTTAGTGTGATTGGTTTGGTGGCTTGGCGATATTGGGGACTTTTTAGTATGAATCGGAAATTGCGCCTATCAATCACTGAGCGCCAACGAGCTGAAGATGCGGTGCAACAAGAATTGAAAGTACGCATACAGGCGGAAGAGGAAATTAGTCGGCTTAATAGGGAGTTGGAAAAACGGGTCATAGAACGCACTTTCCAGCTTGAGGTGGCTAACAGGGAACTGGAATCCTTCTCTTATTCTGTTTCTCATGATCTGCGTGCGCCGTTACGGGCAATCAGCGGCTTTGCCGAGATCATTGCCCGGCGCCACAAATCCGGGTTAAGTGAAGAAGGTCAACACTATTTTGATAATATCGTCAGTGCCAGTGAACAAATGGGGCAGCTTATTGATGATTTACTGCGCTATTCTCGGTTGGGACGCCAGACTGTCACTCTAAAACCGGTCCCGCTTCAAGAAATTCTGGCACAGGCAGTCGAAAGCCTGACGCCTCGCGTAACGGCGGACAAAGCTGTCCTCAGCTTGGCGGAGGATTTGCCAGTGGTTTCCGGTGACCGAACATTGCTTAGCCAGATTTTCATCAATTTACTGGACAACGCACTGGCTTACCATCGGAAGGATACTCCTCCTCAAGTATCGTTAGACTGGCAGTCGGAAGGTGACCATGTAGTATTGCGTGTAACGGATAAAGGCATTGGCATCGCACCGGAGTATCACCAAAAGATATTTGATGTGTTTCAGCGGTTGCACAGCCAGGACGAATACCCCGGCACCGGCATCGGGCTAGCCATAGTCAAGAAGGCTGTTGATATGCTTGGTGGCCGGGTTTGGGTGGAATCGAAAGTGGGAGGAGGAAGTACGTTCTACGTTGAGGTATCCACATAAAAGGAGTTGAATGATGGACAGATTTCCGGCTCATATTCTGCTTGTTGAAGATAGTCCTATGGATGTGGAATTGACCTTGGATGCTTTTCGCCAGGTGCGGCTACAGAATGAAATACAAGTCGCCAACAATGGACAGGAAGCGCTGGACTACCTGTTTGGAATCGGAGATTGCGCCGATCGCCAGAAATATCCCATGCCGGACTTGATACTGCTGGACCTTAAAATGCCCAAGGTTGATGGATATGAGGTGTTGCGCCGGATAAAGAATACCCCGATTCTCAAACGCATCCCGGTCATTATTCTAACTTCTTCAAAAGAAGAAGGCGATCGGGCCTTGAGTTATGATATCGGAGCCAATAGTTATCTGGTCAAACCGGTATCTTTCGAGGGTTTTCTAGGAGTAGTGGGACATATTGCTGATTACTGGCTGACCCTTAATGTTGGCCCACCGGAGGGGGAAAATGGCAATTGATGTTATCACCGTTCTGTATGTGGATGATAGTCCATTCGATCGTGACCTGGTGTTCCATGCGTTGCAAAAGGAGCACGGCGGATTCAACGTTATTGAAGCCGACTCACGGGAGGAATTTGAGAATAAGTTGGCCATGGGCGGGTACGATATTGTATTGAGCGATTTTAATATACTTGGGTTTGAGGGATTGCAGGTCTTGGATATGGTGCACGCTATCATCCCAGGTCTACCTGTCATCATCGTGACCGGTACCGGCAATGAAGAAGTAGCAGTGGAAGCATTGAAGAAAGGAGCTGATGACTATGTGGTGAAGTCACCTTCGCATATCCGCAGGTTGCCTCAGACCATTTATTCAGTTATTGACACGAAGCGTTCGAAAATAGAACGAATGCAGGTTCAGAGAGAATTGCAGGAGTCAGAGGCAAGATGGCAATCTCTGGTAGCCAATGCCCCAAACTTCATCACTATTGTTGATTCCAGTCATGTGATTGAGTTCATAAATCATCCGGTGCAAGGCCTTACCCTCGGTGACGTGATCGGAAACAGTATTTATGAGTTCATTACGCCTGAATATCATGATCTGCCCCGGCGCTTCATCGCCGAGGCCTTCCGAACCGGAGAATCCGGTTCTTATATCTCCACTGCGACAGGGAATCAGAATAATATTGCCTGGTACGAAAACAGTCTGGCACCCATTAAGAACGCTGATGGCAGTGTCGTCAGTGTTGCCATAATTGCAAGCGACATCACTGAACGCAAACAGGCAGAGATGCGATTGACTGAAATGATGGAAGACCTGCAACGCTCCAACAAAGAGCTGGAGCGATTCGCTTATGTGGTATCCCACGATTTGCAGGAACCCCTGCGCATGGTGGCCAGCTATGTTCAACTGCTGGAAAAACGCTACAAAGACCAACTTGATCAGGATGCCAACGACTTTATCAACTTCGCCGCTGACGGAGCCATCCGGATGCAGCAGATGATTCTTGATATTCTGGAATACTCGCGAGTGGGAACTAAAGGAAGAGAATTCGAAAGCGTTGACCTCAATACCGTCTTCAAAGAAGCAATCGCCAATCTGGAGAGTCAAATTAAGGATAGCGGAGCGCACGTCATCAGCGACGAACTTCCACACGTGTTAGCTGATGAGATACAGATGACCCAGCTGCTGCAAAACCTGATTTCTAATGCAATCAAGTTCCGTAGCGAAAACACCCCGCAAATTAACATCTCATGTAATGCTGACAACGGTGAATGGATCATCTCGGTTAAAGATAATGGAGTAGGCATTCCCCACGAATACCAGGATACAGTATTCGCCGTTTTCAAGAGGTTGCACTCCGTTGCCCAGTATCCGGGCAGTGGAATTGGCCTGTCTATTGCTGCCAAAATCGTGGATCGGCATGGCGGGAAGATATGGGTAGAATCTGAGCCTGGAGAAGGATCGACATTTTTCTTTTCGATCCCGAATAAATAAACACGTAGCGCGAGGCTTCAGCCTCGCCAAAAAGCGACCCTCAAGGGTCGCGCTACGGAATGGACGATGTCGGAATAGGCAAGAAGCTAGACTATTAAAACGGCAACTTAAAATAGACCCATTTCACCCAATAATGTCATTCCCGCGAACAGGCTGCGTCATAATGTCATTGCGAGAAAGGGAATACCGCCGATGGCGGTATGAATAGAAGAAGAAACTCAGTGATATGTCATTCTGATGAAAATCAGAATCCAGAGGGGTGGTGAGCGGAATGGATTGCGGCTCGGGCAGACCGTGTCACAATTCACAAAATAGATGAATTTCGCCATGTACTTGCTGGGATTACCGTTCGCCCTGAGTTTATCGAAGGGTTCTTGTCGCGCTGAGTATTCGTACTTCGACAAGCTCAGCACGAACGGTTATTGTGCGATTGCATTGTGACACAGCCTGGAAGGCGGGAATCCAGAGGGGTGGCAGTGAAGTGGATTCCGGCTCGGGGGCCGGAATGACATATCATATTCAATTGCCGGTTTAATAATGTGCAAAAGTGTTGGGGACAATACACTGGATCGTTGAAGATAAGTAACTTGCAAGGAGTACAGGGAAGCCCCGGTAACAGACTGTGTCATAATGTCTTCGCGAGGAATTCCGCCTGGGGCGGATGACGCGGCGATCTCCTCAAACAGGGAGATTGCTTCGTCCTTCTAAGGAAGAACTCGCAATGACATCACAAAATATATGGTTTTGTTTGTATAGTGACACAGTCTGTAACACAGGATTCATGGAGGTGAACCGTGAGCAAGAAACGAACTCTGAAAGCAGACCCGAAACCTCGATGCACTAGAGCAAAGCAAGATGAAGCGGCAACTCGCACCTGGCAAGCTACGTTTGATGCCATTGCCGACTCTGTATGTACTATCGATCGCGATGGGAAAATCCTCCAGTGCAACAAAGCCATGGAGAACTTCCTGGATATGGTATCAGCCGACATTGTTGGGCAAACTTGCTGGAATTGGTCCATCGGTCCGATGAGCCAATTCCGGAATGCCCGGTTCAAAAGGCTTTCCAGACACATTCCCGGGAAACAGTGCTTCTTCCCGTGAATGGGAAATGGCTTGAAGTCACGGCTGATCCCATCATAGATGAGAAAGGTATTGCTATCTCTTGCGTTCATGTCATTGCTGACATTACCGAACGTGTCAGAGCACGAGAGGCGTTGCAAGACAGCGAGGAACGTTTCCGTACCCTGTTTGAGTTCAATCCAAATCCCTACCATTCTTTGGACGCGGATGGGCATATTATCGAAGTAAATAATACCTGGCTGGATACATTGGGGTATACCAGCGATGAAGTGATCGGCCAGTGGTTTGGAAATTTTGTTACCGATCGCTATAAAGAGATATTCCGAGGAAGATTCCCCATCTATAAAGAAAGAGGCGCTATTCATGACGCCGAATTTGAAGTTATATGCAGGAACGGGGAATGCCGTACAGTCCTCTTTAATGGGCGGGTCAGCAAGTATCCCGATGGTCAATTCCGTCAAACACACTGCATGTTTGCCGATATTACCGATCGCAAAAAAACGGAAATGGCATTAATAGAAAGTGAGGAACGTTTCCGGGCGCTGGTTGAAAACGCCTCAGAGGGATTCGCGATCATCAACGCGGATGGTACCATCAGGTATGAAAGCCCGGCTTTGTTGCACAAATGCGAATAAGCGGTTAATCTTGCCGTGGGGGAAATAGAGAAATGGGAGTATCCCCCACAATGAAAAAGCATCCCTCACCAACCCGCTACAAAGTTACTAATTGGTCAGATTATAACAGA
>JABHWQ010000157.1 GCA_018657655.1 Chloroflexota bacterium
AACGTCTACCTCTGTATATTGCAGAATACGCATGGCGATACAATCATAGAAACATGGAAGCTAAAGACAAAATCAAGTCGATTTTACAATTGCTTGAAAACAGATACGAATATAGTGGCTAATTTAGGACTTTACCCTAGACTATTACTCGGCAATTGTAAATTGCGCTGAAAATCCAGTGGGATTGCTTCGTTGCGTTCGAAATGACATCAGGACGAATAACCCCATCACATAGCCGTCTGTTTTAGAACTGCTATTGCAGACTCAACATCTCTTTCCATGTCCGGGGTACCCATCTCAATCGAGGTCAGGGCATTTTGAACCATTTTCTCCAACTCTTCGTCGATCCCTCCCCGAACAGCCATGTGCGAACGGAGCCGTCTTTTAAGCTGAAGGTCCAATCTATGCGCCAATGGCATCGAGCGGTATTCATCGATGGTTTTGAGCAAGGCTTCTTTCGCATCCGGCAACTGACCCTCAATTTCCCCTAAAAGGTTCGCCATGTGATCGCTTACCAAGTATGTACTGCAATCGAGATTGGCAATGAACACTCGCAATTCATTAACGATTTCATCTTCATTCAACGGTTCAAAATCGCCCGATTCGAGCTTGGAATAAAGATCGGTTCCTTTCCTGACAATCAAGCTCCTTAGACGAATGAAATCGGGACCGATCTGGCTCAGCACTCTAGCCGTATCAACAGCATGCTTCTCTGACCATTTCCTCCCTCCCAGTCCCGGTATCACATACTCTGAAAGTGAAATGCCCGACTGCACCACCTTCTGCCCACCAGCAATGTGGTCGGCAGCGGTAACCCCTTTCTGAATATATTCCAATACTTCATCACACCCGGATTCCATGCCGAGATGAAGTCGGGAAAGGCCTGCAGCGTGCAGATCTTTGAGTTCCTCCAATGTCTTCTTGGCAGCTGTTTTTGAGCGAGCATAGGATGTGATTCTTTCTATCGTGGGGAACGTTACTTTGAGATATTTAATCACATCCACCAGTTCATGGGTTCGCATAATAAGAGTATTTGCATCCTGCAGAAACACGGTCTTTGCACCTGAAGCCAACCAGTTAGCTACATTCACTAGACTCTGCAATCTGTCATTCAGGACTTCAACATTCACAAAATCACGCCCGTAGACCTCGGCATTATTGCGTACCAGAATATTCACCAGTCCGCCGTCAATCGCACCTCCCAGACCCAATTTCCAGGAAGCCGACTTAAGTTCGTCAGCTATGGCCTTCGCTGCATCGATATCGCCCTTTATCTCCTCTACACTCCGTAATTCGAAGCGCTTTCCCCGGTACGTGCGGCAGAACTCACATTTGTTCCAGGGACAGTTCCGCGTTGCTCTTATCAGCAGCGAATGATCACTGCCCTCGCTCGGAGGCCGTATAGGCCCCATCTCAAACGAAAACGGGCCCTCAGATTGTATTCTGTAAACGGGATTTGATATTCCTTCGTCTTGATAGACCACCGTCTTACTCCCCTCTCATACAGTCAGTCAGCAAAAGTTCAGCTGTGATCTGGCATAACGCTGTTTGAGGGCCTCTGCTATTTGCTTTTGTTCGTTGATATCTCGAACCGGTTCCATCTCAGAGACCGGCAAACCATCCTCGTTCTCTTTATACTTCCATTTCAAGATATAGCCCTCAATATTCGCACCCATTAGATTGTGGGCATAACTCCCATCACAAAAAGTGCACCCTCCCGCTTCGACTTCGATTAACAAAACTTGTTTACCGTTACATTCGAACGTGCTTTCAGAAGCACTGTATGATCTGATCTCCCAACCGATCTCTTCTCCCTGCTCAGCCAAATGTACATAGTCACGTGCCATAGCTAACTCCACATTACAGATTGCCCAAACATTCGGAAACCTGAGACTGAGTCATGCCTTGAACAAAGATTGCTTTCCGCTTGCTGGTTAATCCCTTTTCGATCTCAATCCTACTTTTGCTGACCCCCAAAACTTCGCTAAGAAATTCAATCAATCTTTTATTTGCTTTCCCTTTAATTGGAGGCGCAGTAACTTTGATACGCAGCACACCATTCTCAAATCCAATCACCTCATTACGCCTGGCATTCGGTTGAACTTGAACTATAAGTCTGGCAGAATCCATCTCCATTATCATGATCCACAATCGAAAAAATGCATCGTATGAAAAACATTTCTACGAATACAGGATATCATAGAGAAGGATGGGGCGCATCACGAAGAGCTATCAATCTAACTGTTGAGCCGGTATCCCGTAATTCCAGGCTGATTCCTCAATACGCTGAGATATCCGCCAGCTATCATCTGTGCGAATGAGGATATCGTTGTAGTAGCCACCAAAGAAGATTAACTTGAGCCCCTCCTCGCTCTCAGGAAGCGCCGTCCCCTTTGGGTTGTAAAACGCGCACCGGGATGTGGCATGATCTCCTTCGATCTTGATGACGAAGTTGGTCACAGAATGTTGCGTCATCGGGAACAGATTCAGGACTTCCGAGAACCATTTCTTGACTTCAGGCGACGCTCCTTTCACCCCTCCAGCTGACGTGTAATCTATGAAAGCATCAGGAGTGAAGACAGAACCAAGATCATCAAATTATTTAGTGTCTATTTCAGTACAATGACTTGTAAGGAGGTCTTGTATCTCGTGACGATCTTAAGTGGTCTAATGGAAACGGACACCTGGAAAAGAGTGAT
>JABHWQ010000303.1 GCA_018657655.1 Chloroflexota bacterium
CGCGGGATGGGTAGACGAGATACAAGGAGGAGGCGCGGGTGACACGAGCACGCTCAGTACAAATATCGCGCACGACTACGGGGGGAGAGATGGGTGAAATGCCGACAACTGCGAGGGTCGATAAGCAATGGCTCGGGAACAATCGCAGGAAAGATGAACCAGAATGGGAATTGGTATCCAAGGAAATAAACAATGACAATTTTCGCGAATTCTTCATAGGCAACGGATACATTGGCCAATTAGTGCCGTCTGAGGGCGAAGGTAGTTGGCTCATTCCGGACCTCCGCAAGCACCCCGGTTGGCAACAGGCAGTCGGCGGATGCCAGGTTCATGGATTCACCGATCGCGCTTCTCTTATGGATGTTCCTCGCTGGGCTGGTTTTCGCTTTTATGATGGACGCAGCTGGTACAGCCGATCTAATGGGATCCATGAGAACTATGCGCAAACTCTGAATATGAAGCACGCTTATGTCAAAACGGAATTGGATTGGTTTTCTCAGGAAGATCAGAATGGCATTCGGCAGAAGAGCCATATGGAAACTATGATGTGGCTTTCCCGCACCAATCGAAACCTGGCGGCTATTCAGTATGAAGTCACTCCATATTATGATGGAACAATCACATTTGAAGATACACTTGATGGTACGATGTGTCCGGAGGAGAGCTCTGATTGGCAGACAAACAGTTTCCTTCATGGATCTATGTCGCTTTCTGCCCAAATGGGGTATCACAGGCGCAAAATCGTTCTCCTATCGAACCTTCTTACGCCGGGCTATGGAGAGGAAATTCAACGTATTGAGGACACAGAGCGTAGCCGCAAGAGAACTCTCTCCATGCCAGTAGAGAATGGCAAAACCTACACGATTACCAAGCTGGTAGGCATATATACAGAGCTTGATGGTCCCGACCTTGAGAATCAGGGGGCATTGATGCTCTGGTATGCCAAACGCAATATTGATGAGGAATTCAAGAAACATTGCGGGGCTTGGGAAGAGCTCTGGCAAGGCGATATCCGTAGTTCCCACAAAGGTGTACAGAAGATCTCAAGGACTTGCCTTTACCAGCTCTATTCTCAGCTTCGGCCGGGTATACAGAAGAGTCTGGGACCCACAGGGATCACCGGGCTGCGCCAATGGTCTGGAAAGGTTTTCTGGGACGCTGATCTATGGATGGCACCGCCAGTTATGCTTCTCAATCCGGAATTGAGCAAATCAATTGTTGCCTATCGTCACAATGTGCTTGAGGGTGCAAAGCGCAATGCCCGTTCCGAAGGAATGGATGGAGCTCTTTTCGCGTGGGAAGGGATGGAGACCGGCGATGAACTCTGTCTGTATGATACCGCCGAACAACGGCATCATATTGCTGATGCAGCGCTTGTACAATGGTGGTATTCGCTGATTGCAGGTGATCGTGAATATTCTGACACAAAGGGCCGAGAAGTAATCATGGAGTGTGCCAAGTACTTCGCCAGCCGTGTCATTCATAACAAGGAAGCTGACCGGTACGAAATACGGCATGTGTATTGTGCAGACGAATTCAGCGGTATCGTGGATAACAATACGTACACAAACTACTCTGCGGTAAAGACACTCAGCCTGGCCTCAGCAATTCTTGAGAAAGAGGGGAAACCTGTCCCAGCTTTGTGGATGGATATTCAGCAGAAAATGTACTATCCGTACTATGATGAAATCGGCACATACCGCGAACACGACAGCTATGAAGACCAGACAATCAAGCAGGCTGATACCGCGCTGTTGATATATCCCTATGACATGAAGATGAGTCGGAGAGAGAAGGAAGCTATCGTCGATTTCTACAGAAAAAAATATCCGCCGAATAAGATTATGATGTCTTCAGCCATAGATGGCGTGATCTTTTGTGAAATGGGTGACGCGGAAAAGGCCTGGTTCTGCTTTGAGGACCTCCTGCCGCATTTCAGACTTCCCTGCCTGCATGCTAGTGAAAGTGCGGACAATGAAGTCATCTCCTTTGCTACAGGACTGGGTGGTCTGCTGCAGTTGGTCTTGAACGGATTCTGCGGAATACGGATTGTGGAAGATGGATTCCACATCCGCCCGGCACTCCCGGACGCAATTGAAGAATTGGAAGTGAAAGGAATCCACTGCCGAGGAATTCGGTTTGACATCAAGATCACGCAGAAAGCGGTTGAATGCAGCAACGTTTCGTCACCGCCTGCTTTCGACATCTATGTGCCTGACGGCACTGAACTAAAAGGGTTTCAGAAAATGGAAACAAGATAGAGAGAAAGACACCACAATGGTCTCACGAAGCCATCTTCTGCGCTGTACCATACACAGGGGGTTACTGCTATTTCCAATCCTCAGACAACCAGAACGGCCAAGGAATTCAACCTGGCTATTGTTCAGATGTATGTTGAACCGGGGAACAAGGCCAGAAACCTTGCCCATGCCGAGCAACTCATACATGAAGCCTCGGTGAACAAGGCCGATGTGGTACTTCTGCCGGAAGTAATGGATCTTGGTTGGACACATCCATCGGCCAAACAGTATGCCGATTCTATACCCCGTGGGGAGGCATGCAGACGGCTCTGCAAGTCTGCAGAGGAGAATGATGTTTATGTATGCTGCGGTATTGTTGAAAGAGACGGGAATGCAATCTACAATGCCGCTGTAATTATCGATAGCCGGGGGAAGGTCCTGATAAAGCATCGTAAACTGAATGAGCTCTCAATTGCACATGATATATACGACCAGGGAGATCGCCTGGGAGTTTGTCATACACCATGGGGTACTTTCGGTTTGATGATATGTGCTGATGCATTCGCCAAAGATCACGTACTTACCCGATCCCTCTGCTATATGGGTGCGGACGTGATTTTGTCACCTGCAAGTTGGGCGGTTCCTCCGGATCACAATAACGAAACTGATCCTTACGGCGAGGCATGGCGTGGATTCTATATGCCTGTGGCACGCGAGTTCTCTGTCTGGATCGCTTCATCAAGTAATGTGGGCCCAATAACCGAAGGACCATGGGAAAAATGGAAATGCATTGGGTGTTCCCTGCTGGTCGGTCCCGATGGAAAGGAAACGCTTATGGGCCCGTATGGGGAAAAGGCAGAGAGGATTCTCTACCATACAATAAAGCCTGCATCTCGTCCTGCTCGGGGAACAGACTGGAGTAAATTCGAACCTGATAGCACAGGCATCTCATAG
>JABHWQ010000400.1 GCA_018657655.1 Chloroflexota bacterium
CGGCGGGTTTGATACCACCCAGATGATCAGTGATAAACTGAATAATCAATTCTACTGCAACAGGATATGACTCTGTGACTCCATATGCCACACCGGCCCATTGCCAAAACTTTTCAACATCACGTCGATGCGCTTTTAAAGTATGATGACGCCACCCTTACGTATTTGTGAGATTCCTTTGAGGGCGGACCATAAAAGGGCCAGAGTGGTGAAATGGATTTTATTGGCGAACATGTTTTCAGCATATCAGAGCGGTTTTATTACGGTAAGAAAAAGATAGGTTGATGTAGTTAAATAATCAGTATTTGCCTCTTATAATAATCCAACCAACTCCTTCTCATACCTCTCTACCCAACCATCCTCATTGCAGTTTTCCATCATCATTTTGAATTCTCCAGTATCTCTTGTACTTGAGCGGAACTGATAAAATTCTTACATAACGCTTCATCCTGAAGTCCGTCTGCGGTTGTCTTAACAACTGCAGCGGCGGCCTGCCATTGTCCCCGTTCCGAATCTGGTCTGTTCATCTTCTGGTAGAGTCCGGCCAGGGCAGTGTGAGTTATCCATAGCTGTTTGGGGTTTCCAAATTCTGTAAGTTTCACCAGGGCTGTTTTAAATCTTTCTTCCGCCTTGTCATACGCTTGTCTCTGAGTCAGTATTTCTCCAAAAAGTCTTTCCGCTCTACCAATATACTTAATAAAATGTCTTTTGTTTGCATCTTCCAGACAGATTCCAGCCAGTTTTTCAGCCGAATCAAGATCCCCCTTGACTATTAATATGTTCCCTTTCAGTACTCTCAAGCGGATCAACCACCGAAAGCGTCCCATATCAAAATCAGGATGCTTACTTTTTTCTTCCAATCGGTTTATATGCTCCCAGGCATCGTCTAATTTACCCATCTCGAATTTATTTTCCATGAGGTTGACTTCAGTCTGGGCCGTCACTTCTGAAGCAGAAAAGATAGTTGTTGCGTCTTCTATTACCGATTTCTTTACTTCCAGCGCTTGCTGATTAAAAGAAAAGGCTTTTTCCAGATCGTATAGCTCGGAGCAGGTCCATCCATGAATATTGTAAAACCTACCCAGAAGGAGATAATTGGGATTTTGTTCAAAGATATCAATCCATTTACTCTGAAGATTAATAGCATCACGGTATCTGCCCCCATCGTTCAGCATCATCATACGCCCAAAAGCAATAAAACCAGCCAGTCCCAGATTAAACATTGAATGCAGCATCCCCTCCATCCCTTCTGTAAGTTCCAGTGCTTTAAGAGGGTTTCCTCTCCATCGTTCGGCAAGGGCCAAAAAATATCGGGTGAGAAGAACAGATGCCGGCTGACCTGACTTTTCAGCCAGACTGAGAGCGTTTTTTGATGCACTGCATTCATCGGATTCCTGCCAGAGACTACGCCAAAAGGCATAGTGTGACAATATTTGGGCTTCGATACCTTGGTCCCCTAAAGCACGGGCCAACTCAAGTCCCTGCTCGTAATATTGCGGCGCCTTGTCTTTGAGTGGTGTGTTATAGATGACATTAGGTATTGCAGCCAGACACTTCAACAGTTTCTGTTGATCTCCTGTCTCTTTTGCTAAACGTACCGCTTCTTCATAATCTGACAGGCTTTCTTCCAACTTACCGATGGCATGCAGAGTGGGCGCCCGTTCAATCCTTATTCGTAGCATCAGATCGGGATCGGAGACTTTACCGGAGCTTTTAATTATACTCAACGCCCGATTGAAAAAATCGGCGGCCGAATGTACCGCCTGACTAAGGTTTGACTTCTCTGCGGCTCGAACAAGATATTCGACAGCCCGATCCGAATCATCGCTTAGCTCCCAGTGATGCGCCAGCAGTTCATAATGTTGTTCCAGCTTTTCGGCGTAGACCTGTTCGATGATGCCGGCAATACGGCCGTGGAGTTCTTTTCTTCTTTGTTTAAGCATACTCTCGTAGGCCACTTCCTGGGTGAAAGCATGCTTGAAAATATATTCCAGTTCCGGGTAGAGTGCTTTTTCGTAAAGGATTTCCAGACCCACCAGGTTGGTCAGGTGACTTCTGAGCTCGTCACCTAACGACATAATACTTTTCAGGAGTTTGAAAGCAAAATCGCGTCCGATGACGCTGGCTACCTGCATGGTCTGTTTCAAGTCTTCGCTGAGGCGATCCATGCGCCCAGCCAGAACGCCCTGGATGGTATTGGGGATATTCAATTTGTCGATGGGACGCGTGCAGATATAACCTTCCCCGGATTTGACAATTTCTCCGCGGTCGAGGAGCTCAGCGACGATCTCTTCAATGAAAAAGGAGTTGCCCTCGGTTTTGTCAGCAATCTTCTGTTCCAATTCCGGATCCAGTGACAAGCCGCCGAGTAAATTGTGGACCAGGTGAATGGAAGACCCGAAGCTGAGGGTTTCTACACCCAGTCGATGATAATAGGCGCCCTTAGCCCAGGATGGTTTGGCTTCCGGGCGATAGGCGGTCAGCATCAGGACTGGATGTTCCTGGATACAGTGGGAGAAAAAGGTCAACAGGTCCTCGGAAATTTTATCGATCCAGTGCACGTCTTCAATAAATACCACCAGTGGCTGGTTTTGACTCTGGGCCAGCAACAGGTCCTTGACCGCTTCGAAGGTGCCGAACTTGCGGCCTTCCGGATTGAGGCTGTTAAACTTGGGATCGTCCACCTTGAGTGAAAGCAGGTTCTCATAGAAGGGGACCATGGACTTGAGTTTTTCCCCGGCTTTTTCCCGGATCCGATGTCTGGCCTCCTCTTCGGTCATGCCTTCTTCAATAGAGAAAGATTGTCTGACCAGGTCGATAATGGGAAGGAAATTAATATTTCGACCGTAATGCGTGCAGATGCCAGTCATGAAGTTGGCCTCACTGCCGATCTGCTGGCGAAACTCATAAACCAGTCGGCTTTTGCCGACCCCGGCCTCGCCCACAACATCGACCACCTGGGTGTTTTTCCGTTTTACTTTCTCGAAGGCAGAGCTCAGGGCTTCCATTTCCGGTTGACGCCCCACCAGTTTGGTGAGGCCTTTGGCCACCGAAGCGTCCAGGCGGGTCTCCGCTGCCCCGGTTTCGACAAGCTGATACGCCTCCTGGGGTTCTTCTTTACCCTTGACATGGATTTTACCCAAGGGTTTAAAATTGAAAAAGTGCCGGGCTAACCGGTAAGTATGAGCCGTCACTCGAACATTACCCGCATCAGCCGAGCTTTCCATCCTGGAAGCCAGATTAACCGTATCACCTTGGGCGGTGTAGTCCATTCTCAGATCATCACCAATGGAACCCACGATCACGTGCCCGGAATTGAGCCCGATTCTCATCTTGAAGTCCAGAGCGTATCTATTCTTTATTTTCTCGTCGTAGCCTTCCATGGCTTTCTGTATGGCCAGCGAGGCATGGCAGGC
>JABHWQ010000168.1 GCA_018657655.1 Chloroflexota bacterium
ATCCCTTCTTCGGCTGTCCCGCATGACATGCCCCATTTCTGTCGAATTGACTTTAGAAGTCAATGCCTCTAACACATTGTGTGAAGCACAAAAACGGAGGTTACCTCCTCCTGATAGCTCTCGACAGGCACACGAACATAACAGTGGGAAAGCTGGGGGTATTCCTGTTTCCGCGAGGGTTTTATCTAAATGCTGGAAGCGCTCTTAATGGGTTGTCCGGACGAATAAAAAGGCATCTAAGGAAAGATAAGAAACAACATTGGCACATCGACTACCTGCTTTCGTGTTCAACGATAGATGATATTTGGAGTGTGTATTCAGAGGAGGGATTGGAATGCCTCTTCGCCAAAACAGCATACGCTCTGCCACAAGCCACCATACAACTTCCTGGATTCGGATCATCTGATTGCCGATGCCAATCGCACCTCATCCACTTTCCTGAAAAGCCAACTATCGGGGAATTTAAGGAAAAGCTAGACAATACCCGCCAGCATAGCCTTACATTAGAGCGTCTACCAACGCATTGTGTTCGTTAATATCACTACAGGCAATTATGCTTTTGTCCCAATGAGACGCAGCATTCTTCTCCAGATTTATTACTTCACCACCCGCTTCTCTGGTCAATAAAACTGCGCTGGCAATATCCCAAGGGTAAATACTGCGATGAAAATAGATATCTAGCCGACCGCATGCAACATAGGTAATGCCCAATGCAGCTGAACCGATTAATCTAAAAGAGATTTCCGGAGACCACAAATCCTTAGCGCGAGAAATCATCTCTTTTGACGCTACGTCATCATAACCCATATCAAATCCTATTAGTGTGGTCTGAAGATTCCTCTCTCGTGATACCTCGATGCGTGAACCGTTAAGGAAAGCTCCATTGCCTTTCTGTGCCTCGAAAAGTTCATCCAGCAATGGATTGTAGATTACTCCAGCTATAATATCATCATCACGGGTTAGAGCCATCGAAACACAGAATGTGGGAATACCAAAAGCATAGTTGGTTGTGCCGTCGAGGGGATCCACAATCCAGCGATACTCGCTGTAATTTTCAGTTACTCCAGATTCCTCACACAAGATGCTGTGATCAGGAAATTCTTCACGCAGAGTGTCCAGAATGTTTTTTTCCGAAAGAAGATCGACTTCAGTTACGAGGTTGCGTTTCCCTTTGTTCTCAATCCTTTTCTCTCCAAAGAAATTCTTTCTGAGAATTTCTCCAGATTCTTTTGCGGCTCGAATCGCTATCGATAGCGCATCTTGACCGCTCCGTGATATTGGCAAATCGCCGAGTGCACTCATAGCAGACACATCTTTTCCTTGACTTCCCTGATTGTCTCTTTGGCAATCACTCCAGCGCGTTCGGCGCCATCTGCCATTACCTCTTCCAGATATCCGGAACGCATAGCTATCTCAGCCCGCCTTTCCCGGAATGGTTCCATCGCATTATTGATTTCTTTTGACAGCATCTTTTTGCAATCAACACATCCAATGGTAGCAGCACGGCATTGCTGGCTTATCTCCTCCAACTTTTCCGAGTCATAGAAACCATGCAGATCATAGACATTACAGACTTCGGGTCTGCCAGGATCAGTACGGAATTTCCTTTGCGGATCAGTGAAAGCCGTCTTTATCCTCTTTTCAGTCTCTTTTGGCGTTGCGGCAAGTTCGATATGATTATCCAGGCTCTTACTCATCTTGTTCTGGCCATCCAGTCCACGAATCATAGGAGCAGTAGTAAGCTTGGCCTGTGGTTCTGGAAACACGGGTGCAATCAGATTGTTAAACCTTCGTACGATCTCTCTAGCCAATTCCAGATGTGGCAACTGGTCTTCTCCCACAGGAACCATATTTGCCTTGTAGAGAATGATATCAGCAGTCTGCAAAACCGGGTATCCGACCAGACCGTAGTTGACGTTTTCAGGTTGTTGCCTGGCCTTTTCCTTGAACGTGGGAACCCTTAGCAGCCATCCCAATGGTGTAATCATGCTCAACAGAGTATGCAATTCCGTCACTTCGGGAACATGCGATTGCACAAACAGAATGCTTTTTTCAGGATCAAGTCCCGCGGCCAGCCAGTCAAGCATCATCTCCCTAATATTCGGTTGTAGCTGATCGAGATCCTCAAGTGTAGTGAGTGCGTGAATATCCACAATGCAATAGATGCATTCATACTCATCCTGAAGCTTTACATAGTTCTGAATTGCTCCGAGGTAGTTGCCAATGTGTTGTTTTCCTGTGGGCCGAGCGCCCGAAAATACGCGACCTTTCATTTTACATCCTCGCTCTTTTGTCAAAAGGAGTCTAACATAGAAGCAATAATTCGGACAAGGCTTCGCAAATGCATCGTTAGCGATGTCTTACAGAAATGACGGGGTCATGGTGACCGAAACATAGAGTAAAGTTTTCACACCGGGTAAAATCGCAGGCCTCGAATTACGCAATAGAGTGATAAGGGCTGGTTGCTTCGAAGGTATGTCTCAGGGAGGAGGCGCTACCGAGGCACTAATTGAACACCATCGCAGGCTTGCCG
>JABHWQ010000146.1 GCA_018657655.1 Chloroflexota bacterium
CGTTTCCGAAAAAGGTGATTATCTTGGGGGCGCGATTGCGCCAGGTATAAAGATAGCTACCGAAGCGCTGTTCCAGCGAACTGCCCGGCTACCCAGCGTAGAGCTAATCCGGCCTAAACACGCAATCGGCAGAGACACCATTACTGCTATGCAATCTGGTCTTGTTTTCGGTTATGTGGGACTCATAGAAGGAATCGTATCACGAATTCAACAAGAACTAGGCGCAAAGGCAAAAGTGATCGCAACTGGAGGATACTCTGATCTACTTGCAAATGAAACCAAAGTAATAGAAATAGTCGATCCATACTTAACACTGGTGGGGCTAAGAATAATTCACGAACGAAATCTGGGGCAGAAATATGTTTGAAGGTAAAAATGTTCTCCTGTGTGTCACCGGCAGCATCTCGGTCTACAAAGCTGTTGATCTTGCTAGTAAGCTGGTCCAAGATGGAGCCACTGTCGACGTGATAATGACGGAATCGGCCACAAAATTTGTGACGCCACTTTCCTTTCAGAGCATCACTCACAGGCCGGTTCACACCGATATGTGGGCACCGGTTGCCGAGTTCAACATAAAACACGTCGCACTGGCTGAGAGAGCAGACGTTATTGCAATTGCACCGGCTACAGCCAATACCATCGCCAAGATAGCTAGAGGCATCGCAGATGACCTTCTGAGCTGTACGGTTCTATCTACCAAAGCCTCGGTTATCGTCGCCCCGGCTATGGACGTCGGGATGTACCAGAATTCGGCTACTCAAGAAAACGTTAAGCGCATTCGCAACAGAGGTTTTAAAGTGGTGGGACCGGCTATCGGGCACCTGGCTTCAGGGCTTGAAGGCCCGGGGCGACTGGCCGAAGTACCAGCAATTCAAGCCGCTATATATCAGGTCCTGGGACAAAACGGAGATTTGGCCGGCAAGCGCATCGTGGTTAGTGCAGGAGGAACCCAGGAACCTATCGATCCCGTGAGATATATCGGCAATTACTCTTCAGGCAAGATGGGATTTGCCATCGCTGAAGCAGCTCGAAACAGAGGCGCATTTGTAACTCTTATTGCTGCTTCAACATCGGTACCACCTCCGTTGGGAGTAGAATTAGTACCTGTGCAAACAGCCATGCAAATGAGAGAAGCTGTTCTGGAACTTTCGCGTACAGCCAGCGCTCTGATAATGGCCGCCGCTGTGGCAGACTATCGACCCCAAAACTCAGCTCCAAATAAAATCAAGCGGAAGCAAAAAGATTTGAAACTCGAACTGTCCAAAACGCCTGACATAGTGGCCGAGGTATCTGGAAGTGTGATCAAAGTAGGATTCGCCGCTGAAAGCCAGGACCTGTTGCAGAACGCTACAGGCAAGCTCAAGGAAAAAGGCCTCGATTTGATTGTGGGGAATGACATAACGGCACCCGATAGTGGTTTCAGCGTTGACACGAACAAAGTGATTATTATAGACCGAAACGGAGAAGCTGACCAGCTACCACTTATGCCAAAGATCGAGGTAGCCCACAAGATACTGGACAGAGTAGTAGCGCTATTACCCAGAGTGGCCCATTAATTAGCTGCGTTGCTCTCGTTTTGCATTCCCGGTTCTTTGCGTGACCTCTTGGTTTCAAACCAATACAGATTGTTGCTGGGATTATTCCCGGATGTCTATTGACAAAGCTCCATGACAGGATTACACTTAGGCACTAATATGTAGAACAATAACATTATACAAAATACTCTGATCATCGGGTGAAATCACGATGGATAGGGAAAAGACACTAAATACGCTAGCTAATCTAGCCAGTAAGAAGTGTCTTTTTTTGTTCTGTATGAACAAATTCGTAGGCTTAACTCAATGGAAAGAGGGGCATTATGGGAAGCTCGCAGAAAGCCAAAGAACTGCTGGAAACATCTGCCGCTTCTCATAGGAAATCGATATTCCCATGTTTAACATACGACCCAAGGATTCTCTTCATCTTGCAGCCACAATCCTGAAATATGCAACCTCAAATCTGCATGCCGTGCAATGACGTTGTGGTGCCATTGCGCTAATCGCTTGTCATTATGAACAAGGTCCGTGCCTCGAAGTTATGATAATGCGGGCGTAATCGATTCGTATTAAAATGTTTTTCTACGTTAACCAGTTTCTTGGAACTGGTGACTACATCGATAGGCATGTTGTCATATCTTCCATTTTTCAGGACAACCAACCGCCCATGAATTCCGTCTAGAACAAGGTCCAAGGCCAGAGTTCCATAGGCCATCGGGACAATGGAGTCAATAGCATCCGGGTCCCCTCCGCGAACCAGATACCCCAATTTTTGATTAATGACATTTACCTGTTTCCCATTATTGTATTTGGGAGATAATTCCTTTAATTGCACTGAAACCAAATCACCAATCCCACCCAATTTTGCATGTCCGTAGGCATCGGTAACCGTGTCACAGTAAACCGTGTCACAACCTTCAAAAGTTGCGCCTTCCGATACCAGCACAACCGAATAGTTGCTTGGGTTTTTAAGACGGTCGTAGCTAAGCAGTTCGGCCAAATC
>JABHWQ010000252.1 GCA_018657655.1 Chloroflexota bacterium
GAAAAATTCGGTACACCGATCTACCTCTTCAATGTCTCCCGGCTGAAGCGGAACTTCCAGGATTACGTCGAACTTGCGGGAAGCCCGGCAAACATCGTCTATCCCGTTAAAGCCAACCCTTCCCTGGCCGTTCTGCGGCAGATTTGCGAAATGGGAGGAAGCGTCGATTGCGCCGCCGTCAGTGAGATCAGGTTATCCCTTTTGGCCCGATTTCAACCCAGCAACATCCTCAATAACAGCCCGGATCCGGATATGCCTCAGGCGGTAAACCTGCTACAGAAAGGGGCGACGGTCGTTGCCGATTCGGCAGAGATGTTGCGTTCGTTGGAAGCTGTATACACCAGCTCCCCATTCCCGGGCAAGATATTCGTTCGAATAAACCCCAGCATCCCCGCCAGATACGAGAAAGAGAAGGATTACCACACAATCACGGCTCACAGTTCAAACACCAACAAATTCGGCATCCCGGCAGAGGACCTGCCCGGAATCCTATCCCGCACCCGGGTTCCCGTGAGCGGGTTGCACACCCACGTGGGAACCCAGATGGACAACGTGAACGCCTTCGTTCAAATCGTCCGGTCGATGCACGAGATACTGGATGCTATCCACACCCGAACCGAACATCGGATAGAGGTTCTAGACTTGGGAGGCGGGCTGGGAATCCCTCTGACCCAACCGGACTGTTTCCCATCCATCGCCGAATTGAGGCTGGCGCTCAGGCCCGAATTCAGGGAAGGGATTCGATACCTCGTAGAGCCGGGGCAATCGCTCATCGGTGACGCCATGGGAATTCTCACAAAGGTTTCCGTGCTCAAGAACATCCGGGGTAGGAACTGGGCTATCATGAACGTGGGCAGCGACCAACTCAGCAGGATCACCCTGTTTCAACTCCATCATCAAATTCTGAATGAGGACCACTCGCATCTGTCAACTGAGGGGCCCGATTCCATCGCCGGACCGTTGTGTTTTTCCGGGGACGTTCTTTTGCCGAACACGACACTGGGTGCCATCAAAGCGGGGGATTACCTGTTCATTCAACGTTGTGGAGCATATTGCTATGCCTTCTCGAACCGGTTCAATGGCAGGCACTACCAGGGGATGTTAAAAATCTGTGAAGACGGATCTATCGTGCACTGCAATACGCCGGAATCCGATGCGCTGAGCCCCACATTCACCACCTACAATTGGGATATCGATTGCCCTTCATGGGAAACGCCTGAAACCATCGATTTGAACATCGCCAAGCAACTCAGTAGCCAGTATCTCAAAACCATGAGCACCGAAGAATACTTCGAAATCCTCGAATTGAAGCGAACCGCCTTCAACACCTACGAGTTCCTGTACGATGTTCATTCGCCTGTGGATTTCGTTTCGGGCACGCTCGCCCTGAGGCTAATGGGAGATGCCTGTATCACCAGCGCTTTGCACGCGATGGGAAAAGACGAAAAGGATATCCCGGTTTGGACGGATCATATCTGGGTACATCTCAACAGCGCCATCAACCCGGATCACCCTCTCACCTGCAAGATCATGCTCAGCCCCATAGCATCGGGAAGGACCGCTGCCAGCAAGATCCTGCTCGCCCGATATTCTTTAGAGGATGGGAAGATGACAGCCGAGTGTCGGATTAAATTTACCCTGCCGGAAGTACCAACGGACCATCCGGCTGCAATCGCCATCGCTCAAAAGGAGCTAGCTCTCACAGGAGATAAAGCCTAGTTTAATACAACTGACAGGTAGGGAAATACAAGAAGCCCTCCAGGTTTTTCTTGGAGGGCTTCACCGTTTTTAGATTTTTTGGTAGCGGCGGATAGACTCGAACCATCGACCTTGGGATTGTAAGTTCGAGACCATAAAACCAGACTCTAACTTCAAGCCCAGTTCGACGCGGCCATCCTCCTTTTTCATTATTCTTTAACGCCGCTTCCGGCGTTTTTCGCTATTGTAATCTATCCCCTTCATCTACTCAATCCCTACTGTTGCTGGCGATATCATAATCTCAGTTTCTGTTCTGGGTCCCCCAACTTTTTCCGTCCATTGCAATCGTAGTTGGATGAGTTATTATTAAACCGGCAATTAAGCAGGCACATTACGCAGCATAGGCGATTTTGGGATGTTGAAAGTACTTGCTGACCCTTCGAGAACATTTCTGGAGCATACGCAAATGCGATATTGCTTTCTTTTTCAGTTGTGAACATGTTCTGGCTGGTATACCCGAGTGAACCCCGGCTTTGAGACCACAGTTCAGATATTCATCGGGGTTAAGCTCAGGTGAATAAGCCGGCAAGAAAAACACTTCTATTTCATTCTTGCGGCTTTCCAGCCACTCCTTGACCGCTTTGCTATGGTGGACTCGAAGATTGTCCAGAATCAGGAAGACTTTTCTACCAGCATCCTTTGCCAATCGTTTCAGGAATTTGATCAGAGTAGCGGCATTCAGGGCATTCTCATAGACCATGAATCTAGCCTTGCCTTGATTGGGCATGGTTGAAATCAAGCTGATATGTTCTCGCTTGGCCGGAAGAAGAACTGCGGGGGTTTTGCCTCGCGGTGCATAGCTACGACCATGTTGACTGTCGTTACGAAGCCCGGTTTCATCTCCCCAATGAATCTCGGCTTTCTCCCTTTTCGCTTTCGCTTCAATCCCCGGATATTCTTCATCCAACCACTTTTGAACAGCTTTTGGATTCTGTTCGTAGGCACGGCGCAAGGGTTTCTGCGGGGTGTACCCCCATCGCTTCAAGTATTCTCCCACTGTACGAATCGGCATATCGATCGAAAACAACCGTTTCACAAGTTGCCGAACTGCTCTTCGGGTCCAAAGCGCGAAAGGAAGCTTGAGCTGTTCCGGACACCTGTCTCGGATCGCCTGTCTCACTTCGGCTTCCTGGTCCGAACTCAATGTCCGCTTCATTCCGTTCTTTCGGCCTCTTTTTTGTATCCGAATAGCTTTGTCTCCACCCTTTCCATAAGCCCTACACCATTTGGCTACCGTACTGACATTACCTCCGACAGCTTCCCAAATTGCGCCATGTTTCCAGCCTTTCTTGCGAAGATGGATAGCCTGATTCCTCAGTTGCTGCTGAACCTCTGGGCTATGCTTTCTGGCATCTACTCTTTCCATAACCCCAGACTAACATATTCACACTCAATAGCCTCTCTTTAATTGCCGGGTTGATAACAATCAGAGAGCCAAAAACACCCAATGCCAGGCGTTTGATATCGATGACCCCATCATTAGCTTTGGAATTACGTGAGCATCAGATAATGCAAGAAGGAATGAGGATAACGATTGGTAAGGCGCTAGAACACGAGGATTTACTATTTGCCCACGCTGATGGACACCCAATAAACCCGAACAGAGTAGCCCAGGTTTTGCCAAAGTAGCTCGTCGTGCAGGGTTGAAGCTCCGTTTGCATAATCTAAGGCATAGCCATGCCACGCTGATGCTGAAATCTGGAGTTCATCCAAAGATCGTCTCTGAGCGGCTTGGGCATGCGACCGTTGCATTCACGCTTGATACCTATAGCCATGTTGTGCCGGGATTGCAGGAGGCAGCAGCATTGACCTTTGATGAGAACCTTCAAAGCGCTATCACCCATAAATCCGAGAACCAGGCTGTTTCAAGGTAGGGATTAGCAAAAGATTAGCAAAATTGGTTCGGAGACAAAGTGATTTCCGCAGATATTCGCAGAATTGAAGCTAAAAAGTGGTACCCCTGGCGTGACTCGAACACGCGACACGCGGTTTAGGAAACCGCTGCTCTATCCTCTGAGCTACAGGGGCTTAGCTTCAAAATTATACCCTATTTGCCCTCTGAAGTCCAGATTGGTGACATTTTCGTGAAATTGCCAGAGTCGCTGATTCTGGTATCATCTTCCCATCGAGGGCGTGAATTGAAACCATCTCTCCTCAGCCGAAACGGATTGACAGTCCGTTCCGGTTTGCGCCGGATCGCCCGAAACGGCACGCATAGCAACATACCGCTTTTGAGTTTGACCAGAGCGTTCCGCTTCACCCCTTTGTAGAAAGGGGCTTTGGTGATTACTTCACATGGTTTACCGTGCCAATATCTCATGGTGCTGATCTTTCCATGTACCGGTATTTGTATTCCTTTTCGTTATCATCACATTGAACCCCACTACCGGATTATTGTGATAGCGTTCGGGTGCACCACGTTAGAAATCGATAAGGAACTACCTTTTCAATTTCTTGGTGAGTTTCCCACTCCGGGGAACATTGTTTCAGGTAACTTAATACCTCCTGTTTCCTTGTCTGCCCTTCACTCATACCGTGTTCCTCCTCAATGTAATACTCCCATTCTAGCTACCGGCCACGATCGTTCAATATAAATACTCATACCTGTCCAAAATAGATTTTAGGCCGAGCATTTGAGGAGAGACTCCTCGAAGTAGTAAGGTGAAAGCCGGGGTGTCCCCATTTTGGAGTTTGCACCTATTTCAAAAGAGGTCGGGCGATGATTAGGTTGAGGAACGAGGAATTAAGAGAAAAGCCGGAAGCACGGTATGCCAGTGAAGAGAGGCAAGCGATCTACAGGAAACGGAAAGAAAAGGTTGAACTACCGTTTGGCCATATCAAAAGGAATCTTAACGGTGGAGCGTTTCTTGTCAGAGGACTGTCGGCGGTCAAGGCTGAATTCTCGATTCTGGCCAGTTGTTCTAGTATTGCCAGAATGATCACACCAACGGGGGGCGTATCCGGTTTAATTAATCGGCTAGCAGCTTTGAACACATAATTTATCGAGGGGATATTCCATATAGTCATATGAATAGGCTGCATTAAAACCACGATTGAGTACCATATCAAAATTCACCTTTCGGTTTGCTGGTTTATCCACAAAACAAAAATGGGTAAATTGCCCAGAGTGCTTTATTGAAATGTGTTATGACACAGCCTGTCTATAGGAATCACATGTTCGAACACATTCACACGAAGCAGCGTCACCGACATTCAACTAAATGCGATTGCCCTTCTCCCCTACCCACGTTGGCTCCCATCGTCACTGAATTTATGGTAAAATACACTCGTTATGCCTGAGAATATTCTAGTTGCCGTTGCCTGGCCCTACGCTAACGGGCCATTACATTTGGGACACCTTGCCGGTGCTTACCTGCCAGCCGATATCTTCGCGCGTTACCATCGACTCAAAGGAAATAACGTATTGATGGTCTCCGGCAGTGATATGCACGGTACTCCCATCACTATAAGCGCTGAAAAAGAAGGTATCAGCCCGGAAGATGTTGCCACCAGGAATCATCAGGGATTCCTTGACTCCTGGCAAAAGATGGGGATTTCTTTCGATCTATTCACCTCTACTCATACTGATAATCACACAGAAGTGGTTCATGATATTTTCCGTACTCTTTTAGACAAAGGGTATTTATACAAAGACTCTATGCCTTCTGCATATTGCCCGAATTGCAATCGCGCGCTCCCGGATCGATACACTGAAGGCGAATGCCCCCATTGCCATTCCCTGCATGCCAGGGGTGATCAGTGCGACGAGTGCGGCAAAACTCTTAATCCCAATGAGTTGATCGATCTTCGATGCAGCATCTGTGGGGGTTCGCCTCAGATCAAGGATTCCGAGCATTTCTTCCTGAAGCTTTCAGCATTCAGCGATCAACTTGAGACCTGGGCCAAAACACAATCTCATTGGAGACCAAACGTCGCCAGTATGACCATGCGATATATCAAGGAAGGTCTTCGGGATAGAGCAATCACCCGAGACTTGGAATGGGGCATTCCGGTTCCCGTAGATGGGTTTGATAACAAGCGTATATACGTCTGGTTCGAAGCAGTTATCGGTTACCTTTCCGCCAGCAAGGAATGGTCGGAAACTAACGGTGATCCCGAAGCATGGAAACAGTTTTGGCAAGGTAATGCCAAGCCATACTATTTCATTGGCAAGGATAATATCCCGTTCCATACGCTTATCTGGCCGGGAATGCTCTTGGGGTATGGGGACCTCAATCTCGCC
>JABHWQ010000350.1 GCA_018657655.1 Chloroflexota bacterium
AACATTTTACCTGGACTAGTTTTCGGGGGTCAGGTCACAACCCTGATGAAAGGAACCAGCCCGAGCGCCAGGAGAAGTCGGCTTATCGGGTCTTTTTCGAGCACTGTACTGTGCACAACAAGTCCGAACAGGATCACCAGGTGGAAAGAGACACCCCATACCTCGTTTACATGAAAGGTGACCAGCTCGGCATCAGCGATGGCCAACAAGTATAGTAGACAGCGAAGAATGGCTGCCGATGCTTCTATGTTGATGGTTTTTATCATTGTTGCCAAAATACGATTAAACCCTCACCCAACCTCTCCCTCAAGTGAGAGGGGATTCTCACTATTTTGATTCCGTGTCCGGCACGGAATGACATGATTACTTCATCCCTCGTCCCCATCTGGTTCTGGGATACACGAGAATTGCCAGCGGTATACCTACCAGCAAGGCAATGATGGCGTACCCGCCAACACCCCATCCGGCAAGCTCCCGCGCGATGGGATTCCATTTGTCTTCTTCATCAGGATCAAACATAAGGGGTATGGCCTGATCGATAAAGTCCTTTTCAATATCCAGCACTCCTTCATATGATCCTTCGATCGGTATCAATGCCGAGATTCGGAGCATGGTGACGGTATCGGTCGTGAACTGATTTCCCTTCACATAGCAGTAAAGAACCAGACGGCGCTCGGTGATCTCTCCTTCTGCTTCTTTGGTAATTACCAGCTTCTTGAACGGCAGGTCCGGGTCAAAGGTGCCCTTAGACCAGGTGGCATCCGTCAATGCTACCTCTACCTTCCCTTCCTCCTGTATCTTGTATCCCTGGGCAGCGTAGCATACTTCCGGTGGATGGAAACTGGTTTCGGTCTTGGACTGCATGATGAGGAAAAAGACTGGCTGGGAGAAGGTTTGAGGCTCATAGCCCCGCAGCACTATCATATCCGCCCCCAGCAGATCTTTCCATTCCGTGGGATCGTAATCATAGCCCTGCCACTGCCCCACTTACCGGGGGAAAGCGGTCATATGCTCCTGGTTGCCGAAATCCATCTTGGTTCTCACGTAAACCTGGTCACCGGAAGATCGATGCAATTGGGTATCGACGAAAGTCACCCCGGGAGAGAAGAAGAGTTCCGATGATGAAAGCAGCAGTACGGCCACGCCGATGAGGATCGAAAATCCCAATATCAGGGAGTTCTTTCTAAGAAATTTCATGCCATGTTATAACAGCGGAGTTGCCGCGACCGATACTGGTTCGAAGACTGAGAGGCAAGATTGCTCTACTCGCTTCACTGATTGCCCGGCCGAGAATTTCTGTTCCGTCCTTCCAAATTTGCAGGGATTATATTTTCGAACCAAAACTAAGCCGGCATCGCAAACATGCATGCCCGCCTTCCCGTACGTACGATAATAATGTAGCGTTTTTATTTGTCAAGTCACGGTTGCGGTTTTTAGCTTCAGACAGCCTATCCTGAACACGGCCGAAGAGTTCTTCCCGGCGTCAAAACACACGCTTTGCAAGCGAGGCCAACACCTCACCCTACCTCTTATTTTGGAGAGATAGACATGGGGGAGTGAAAGTAGCAATTTCCTTCCTCTCCCTCGAAGGGAGAGGCTAGGTGAGAGTGAAGCAATCTACTATCCACAATGCCAAAACAGTATTTCAAATCGAGGCTAAAGCCTCGCGCTACGATCCTTCTATAGCGATCACGCCACCCAAATGTGCTCACTCCATTGCAGGAATTATCCCATCACATTATAATGGCACTAAAACTAGAGACTTGCATACGTTCCGTGCCAGATAAAGGGGCCCGGGGAATTAAACGAAAGGTCAAGGAGGTCAGGTTACACATGAGCGAACAAAAGAAAACAGTATCAATACCAACAAACCTATATGACGCGATTCAAGAACGGGTTGAGGGCACGGAATTCAACTCGGTCGAAGAATATGTAACTTTTGTACTGGAAGAGGTGATCAAGGACGATGATGAAGAGGAGACAGCTTTCACCGCGGAGGATGAGGAAGAGGTCAAAAAGAGGCTGAGAGCATTAGGATATCTTGATTAGGGTTGAAAGTTCTTCGCCCCTCAGGTTTCGAACTGAAGGAGGTTTTACATAGATGCCCAACAGTAATGTGAATTATATCGTCTCCGGACTGGAGCGTTCCGGAACATCCGTGATGATGCAAATGCTGAACACGGGTGGCGTAAAGGTTGTCTTTGATGACTCAAGGCCTCCGGATGAGCACAATCCTAAGGGGTACTTTGAATTGGCTGGCGGAAAAATAATCAACCAGTTAATGGCCGGCACGTTCGATTTCGAACCTCACCAAGGGAAAATTGTCAAAGTCACTGCCTATGGATTGAAGTTTTTGCCGGAAGGGAATTACAGGATAGTCTATATGATGAGAAATATCGATGAAGTTCTGAATTCCATGCGAAAAATGGGTGCCGATATAGATATGGAAAAGGACCGCGTATTGTTTGGGAAACTAAACAAATTCTCCTTTGAGTTGATAGATAAACGTGACGATATGGAATACACCACCATCAATTACCGTGACGTAATAGATGATCCCGGAAAGGAGCTTCAAAAGATCGGCCTTTTCCTGGGGGAACCGCTTGATATCGAGAGCGCCGTCAAAGCTGTAGATTCCAAACTTTACCGCAACAGGGCTACTAATTGACTATAGCCTCGAACTCCGTGCTATGCGAGAATAATTAGGGCCAACCCGGCTCAATAACACCTGTTTTAGGAAGGCGATTATGACTGAACAGAAGGCGACTAACATTTTCTGGCAGCAAGCACCGATCACTCGAAACGATCGTGAACGGCAAACGGGGCATAAGGCTTTTACCCTGTGGTTTACCGGTCATTCGGCATCGGGTAAATCCACTCTTGCCAATGCCACGGAGAAAGCTCTATACGATAGGGGATGCCATACCTACATCCTCGATGGCGATAATATCCGGCACGGTCTCAATAAAGACCTGGGTTTTGCACCTGATGACCGTACCGAAAACATCCGCCGAATCGGCGAAGTGGCGAATCTTCTGCGTCAATGTGGCGTCCTCAACATGGTTGCCTTTATCTCACCCTATCGTTCGGATCGGCGCGGCGCCAGAGAGCTCTCACAAGACGATGGCACGTTTATAGAAGTTTTTGTGGACTGTCCCGTGGACGTGTGCGAACAACGGGATCCAAAGGGTATTTACAAGAAAGCCCGCGAAGGAATTATTAAAGACTTTACTGGTATCAGCGCTCCTTATGAGCCACCTGAGAATCCGGAAATCCATTTGCAGACCGATAAGCACTCCCCTGAAGAGTGCATACAAATGATAATAGACTACCTCATAAGGAACGAGCTTATATCTGATTAGTCTCAGTGTTGTTCGAACCCTACTACATGCACCGCTGAATTCTCGATCTACGATCAGCTATTTCGCAGGCATCCGAATCGATCCATCCAATCGGATGGTTTCCCCGTTCATGAAAGAGTTTTCGGTAATTTGCTGAACCAGCATCGCGAATTCATCAGGTCGGCCAAACCGTTTTGGGAACGGTGTCTGTTGAGTTAAAGCGTCTCTTGCCTCCGGCGCCATGAAACCCGTCAACGGCGTCTCGAACGTACCCGGAGCTATGGTGCAACACCTGACTCCGGATCGTGCCATATCCCTGGCAACTACCAGGGGCATGCCAACCACGCCTGCTTTTGAAGCCGCATAAGCTACCTGTCCCATCTGGCCATCGAAAGCTGCCACAGATGCCGTGTTAATGATCACCCCACGCTCACCATCTTCATTGGGTTCATTATTTTGCATCTGAAATGCCGCCAAACGAACCGCATCAAACGTTGCCACCAGATTCAGATTGAGTATCTTTACAAACACATCAAGATCGTGTGGCCCCTCTCTTCCGACGGTTTTCTGAATCCAGCCAGTTCCAGCACAGTTGACCAGAATATGAACAGCACCGAATTTTTCCATGGCCAGGTTCACTGCCGATTGCACATTCTCGGTATTGGTTACATCTGTCTCCGCGAAGACCGCTCTCGATCCGAGTTCGGCACACAGAGCTTCTCCGGGTTCCCTTTTCATATCTACGATCACGATGTTCGCCCCTTGTGCATGAAGCCGTCTGACCGAGGCTTCACCCAAACCGCTTGCGCCACCAGTAATCAGGGCTGTTTTCCCTTCGATCTTCATAAACTTTCCGCCCCTTTTATGAGTTGTCCCCGAGGTGTTATTGCCTAGTGTTGTACCCCGGAGAAAGCTGAACTTCTGTCTCAAGTTCCGTTCGTGCTGAGCTTGTCAAAGCATGAACCCGTTCCCCTTCGATTTGGTTCAGGGCGAACGGGCCAACAAGCCTTGGCAAAAAGCGAGACTAATGCACACGTTGGGGACAATACACCAGTCTACCAGCGCAGACTCGCATTGGCAAAGTTAATTCGGCCCGATGTTTATCCTAACGCGACCCTAAATGATCGCTTTTAAGGGCACGGCTACACTTCTTACCAGTTACGGCAACATATCATCTACGATTCGTTTACCTCTTCCAAGGCATCCTTCGGCGTGAAGCCATCGTAGTAATACTCCTTCCACGCCTTCTCATCAAAGCTCTCGACGGACTGTTGAGTATAATTGAACAACTCCACAGCCTGTCTTTTCAGTTTTTCATACCAATCTTCAAAAGGTACGATATCTGCCAACTCTTTCTCCTCGATTTTCCTGGCTTGCCAACATTATAGGCCGATGGCTTAACCCACGCAAACTTCACACACTCATCAACTATGGATGTTATACTTGATACCAACAGGAGGTTCAACATTGTCAGGATCAGAAATCTTAGGTTGGATTGCCGGAGCGTTCGTCACATGTAGCCTGATACCCCAACTCATTCGCGTGTTCAAACTCAAGAGCGCCCGGGAAATAAGCCTTCTTTTCAACACCCTGCTTCTACTTGGCGTGCTGATGTGGCTGGGTTATGGCATCGCTCTCAGGTTACTCCCGGTGATCCTGTGGAATGCAATGGGCGCAATCCTGGTAGGCACTCTGCTGTATGCCAAGCTCAGATTCGGACGATAGTGGCATCCTGCCAATTTGAGACCTTCAAATTGCAGTCATACCCAGAGCAAAAAGGGTGAGGTGATTTTGAATCATCTCGCCCTGTGTCATGTGTTACTTTTTCTATGTCAGATATTATTCTGCAGGAGTGTAGGACGCCAGCTCAAAGGTCTGCGTGCCATCAAAGAATGATGCATCAGCAATCTTGATGGGGGTGAGGTAATAACCCTCTACAGCCCACCACTCTGTGAAAAGATCACCCCCCGATTCAGTGTGCACTACCTTGTAGCAATCGAATGTGCCCGCCG
>JABHWQ010000357.1 GCA_018657655.1 Chloroflexota bacterium
CATGATGTCCTCGGAACCTCGGAGCGGGGTAACCTGCGCGCCCATGGGCACGAAGTCCGCATAACCTCTAACCGCCATCGCCTGCTGTGGGCAAATCTTTACGCAGCACATGCACTCCCAGCACATCTTGGGATCGCGGTTGTAGGCCTTCATGGTCTCTTTGTCCAAGACCATCAGGTCATTGGGACAAATGTGCATGCAGGCAGTCTTGTCCTGGCCTTTGCAGCCATCGCATTTTTCTGTGATTACATAACTTGGCATACATTCCTCCTTTAGTGATTTACCTTAGGATTTGAATCGCGACTGTGTTTTGATTAACTCTATGTTATCGCGCCTCACCTCCTCTCCATAAAGTTGTTTATTAAAGTTTCCCTTTACTAGTATATGAATGCAATTAAGCTTCGCTCTGGTAATGAGCCATCAAAATTTTGGCGACTTCAGGTCTAGCGAATTCAGCAGGCAATGCTTGTCCGGCAGCCAGCATTTCACGAACCTTGGTGCCAGAAAGCATCAAATAATCCTCATTGGAATGTGGGCAATCGCGCATCATTACGATATTTTCGCACTTCTTGCACCAGACTGTGTGGTCACCTTTGTAAATATCGATCAGCAGGGCATCTTTCGGGATTTCATCGAAAATAGTCTGGGCATCGAAAGGCCCGTAATAATCGCCAACTCCAGCGTGATCGCGACCGGTGATCAAGGTGGTGGCTCCCATGTTCTGGCGGAACACGGCGTGCAGCAATGCTTCGCGTGGACCGGCGTAGAGCATATCGAAACCGTAGCCAGTGACCTCTGCAGTGTTGGGTTCGAAGTAGAGGTCCACCATTTTGCGGATGCAGCCATCGCGCACATCGGCAGGGATGTCACCCTTTTTCAGTTTGCCCAGCAGCATGTGGATGACCGCGCCATCGGCGTTCATCGCCTTCATGGCCATCTTGGTGAGTTCTTCATGAGCTCGGTGCATGGGATTGCGAGTCTGGAACGCTACGACTTTCTTCCAGCCGTTCTTCTGAATCATCTCGCGGATTTGCATGGCGGTGCGGAAAGTCTCTGGGAATTCTTTATCGAAGTAGGAGTAGTTGAGTACCTGGATAGGACCGGAGATGAAAGTCTTGCCGACGCTCATCCAAGCGGCAACACCCGGGTGTTTCTCATCGGTAGTGCCGTATACTTTCTCGGCGACGTGCTTCATTTGCTCATCGGAGGCTTCTTCTATTTTCTCTATATTCTGGATGGCGATAATTGGATTGCCTTCGACGTTGGGGTCCTTAAGGGCGATTCTCTTGGCGTCCTTGATCGCGCTGGCATCCTGAACTACGTTCACTACAGGAGTAGGCCAGAAAAGGCCATTTTTGAGTTGCATTTTATCGGCTACGCTCAAGGTCTCTTCCAAACCCATGAAACCTGTCAGGGGATTGAAATAGCCGCTTCCCATCATTACTGCATTTGCAGCTGCCTGGGAACACACTACTATGGAAGGTAGCGTGGAGGCTTCTTTTTCAAGTTCGGCTCGCTTTGCGCTGTCTGCAACGTACAGCGGATTTAGGGTGTCTGAACCATGTGGTTTAATGAGTTCGTCTGCCATTTTTCTCTCCAATTCATCAAAGATTTTGAAATTATCGACGACCCGACGCTCGGGTCGAGGGACCCGATAATACCCGAGGAAATAGTATCACCGTTGAGATATAGGGGGCATCGGCTGGGCGACTTATATTCTGCCGAAGAAAAGACCTAAAAGCCCTCCGGGTTTCTAGGTATATATGCGTAGTACTTTTTTGTATGGTAGGTAAATCGCACCAAACTAACAAAATGTTTAACGGATCAGCTTTTTATTAGCTTGGAAAGTCTCATAAGTTGCGGCTTAATTGCATGCGCGTTATAATGTAAGTACGATGTGCGCGGACAAAATCAGGGTCATTATTGCAGACGACCACAAGGTGGTGCGCGAAGGAACCCGGGAGATTCTGCAAAAAGAGAGCGATCTCGAAGTTGTAGGCGAAGCCGGAGATGGTGAAGAGGCGGTTGAGCTGGTCAAAAAGTTGAATCCTGATGTGGTCATAATGGATATCGCAATGCCCCGCCTTAATGGCATCGAAGCTACCAAACAGATCAAAGCTATTGCCCCTGGAATAGCTATACTTATCTTGACTGGCTATGAGCATGACCAGTATGTATTTGCACTTTTAGAAGCCGGTGCAGCAGGTTACTTGCTGAAAGACGTCCGTGGACAGGAAGTCGTTGAAGCGATACGGGCCGTGCATGCCGGGGAGTCAGTACTTCACCCTGTGGTGGCGCGCAAAGCGCTGGATCATTTTGTGCACCCCGAAGGCAAAAGAGAAGTTTCTAAATTCCAAACCCTGACCGATAGGGAGATAGAAGTGCTCCGTTTTGCTGCCAGGGGCCATGGCAACAAAGAAATCGCTGCTGAGCTTGATCTTAGTGTGCGTACAATTCAGGCGCATCTTGGCAATATTTTCAATAAACTGAAGGTGGGCTCTCGTACTGAAGCTGTCATCATCGGTTTGAAAAACGGACTGCTGACGTTGGATGATATAAAGGAAACTTAGCAGGGAATCATTATATGCGTGGTCCTGAAACCACTGTGGGTCGTGTTGATCTGTTAAATAATCCTCAGTATAGCTTCGGTTATAAAGCTCCTTTCTATCTATCAATTTACTCTATATGGCTAAAAACAGGTCGTCGTTGAAACACCATTATCACGTCTTTCTTACACTAACCGATTCCACACAATGGTGTGGTTGAGTATGGATATATTTATGAAGAAGCCAATAGAAACGAATCAGTATCCCAAAAATATAAAACCGATGAGTTCGCAGGATACCCGGGGGGATCTGGAGAAACAGGTTGCGCCCCTTGAGAAAAACCAGCAAAGGCTGGCTGCGTTAAATGCCATTTCCAGTCTTATCACTGAATCTCTGGAAAATCGAGAGGCACTTTTACTCGCGGCTGACAAGATAACCGAGGTGATGGATTCGGATGCCATGATCGTGTTCCTCCTCGATGAGGAAACCGGTGAGCTTGCGTTGGAATTATATCGTGGAGTTTCTGCTGATTTTGTTGAAGGCGTCAAAAGAATCAAAGTTGGTGATGGATTCAATGGGAAAGTCGCTGAGACGGGACTGCCTCTGGTGATTGATGACGCTACAACGAATCCGCTTTTGAGCAAGGATGAAGTGATTACCGAAGGCATAAAGTCCCAACTTATCGTTCCATTGAAATCCAAAGGAGAAGTGATTGGCACGGTCTGCATGGCCAGGCGCAAACCGGTACAATTCGATGAAGACGAAGTAGGTCTGTTAAGCAGTATTGGAAATCAGATCGGTGCAACCTTAGAAAACGCTCGTCTTTATCAGGACATGAAACGAACGCTAAGGCAACTGCAACAATCTGAAGAGCGTTACCGAGATCTCTTCGAAAATGCCAGTGATGCTATCTGGGTTCATGATTTGGAGGGTGAGACTGTCACATCTAATCAAGCATGTGAGAAGGTTACAGGGTTCACCGAAGCCGAGCTGAAAGAAATGCCGATTGATATGTTGATGGATCTCTTTGGCAAATCATGTATTGAAAACATTGAGGCAAGCTTGCTTAGGAATGAGACGATTGATCACCGTTGTGAAGTCAGGCTGGATAAGAAGAGTGGGGCTAAAGCTATTGTTGAAATCACCACCAGCTTAATAGCCCATGATGGTGAAGCCGTAGGCTTTCAACATGCTGCCAGGGATGTGACGGAAGAGCGGCGAATGGAGGAGAATCTTCGCTACTACCTGCAACAAGTCACCAGAGCACAAGAAGAAGAACGGAAGCGCATTGCCCGAGATTTGCACGATGAAACGCTACAAAACCTGATTGTCATGTCACGTCAATTGGACAAAATCACTTCCAGCGAAGCGCTCTGGGAGGAAAGCCTTGAGGTAGTGCGCGGTTTCAAAAAGCAGATTGAATTTGCAATACAGGAAATTCGCCGTTTCAGTCATGACCTGCGCCCCTCTGTGCTGGATGATCTCGGGTTGTTGCCTGCACTGGAACTTTTGGCTGATGATATGGAAAAGCAGGGAGTTGTTACCAATTTCAAAGTGAGTGGCGAAGCGCGGCGACTATCTCCCGAGGCGGAAGTGATGCTTTTTCGTATTGCACAGGAGGCTACCAGAAATATCTGGAGACATGCGGAGGCGTCATCTGCGGAGGTGGCAATTGAATTCGTCAATTCCAGATTGAAGATGATCATTAAAGATAACGGCAAGGGATTTAGATTGCCGCATAGTCTCGGAGATCAAGCAAGCATGGGCAAACTGGGGTTGGCTGGAATGCAGGAAAGGGCTCGTTTGCTTGGAGCTAATCTGAGGCTGGATACCAAGCCTCGTAAAGGAACTAGAATTACGGTGGAAGTCCGTATTTGAATGACGATGATTATTAATGCAATGCTAATGCATAGTGCAGTACCCGTTTCCCTAATTGTTGACGGTACGCCGATACAACTACCGTTCCCTTCCTGCGCTAGGCATTTATACCTAGAATGCAGCTGAGCTTTCTAGGTCTTTTCTTCGGTAAAAAAGTAAGTCGGCCTGCCGATGCTCTCCAAGCGGGGCGGGTGATAGCATTATCTAAGGATTTAGAGAAAATGGGCGGTAAGTAAACCTGTGTCCATTATTTTGGCCTCTTGAGAAGTTATCCGGAAGGCTTCCAAGGGGTCATTCGTGTGGTTTTAGCCGATAATAATAAAGGAGGTAAACATGAGTGAAACTCCAATGATGGATGAACTCGAGAAGGGACCATGGCCCAGCTTTGTCACGCAGATCAAGCGGGCAGGAGAATCCAAGGCGCTGATGGCAGATTCTTCTAAGGATCTTCTCAGGCAGCAAGAGACGGCTTTCAGGGAAAAGCAGGGCTTGTGGAAACATGGGGGAATCGTTGGTGTGAAGGGCTATGGTGGAGGCGTAATTGGTCGCTATCATATGAGGCCGGAAGAATATCCCGGACTTGAGCATTTCCACACCATGCGGGTGAACCACCCCTGTGGCTGGTTCTATACCTCGGACAAACTGCGGGAATTATGTGATATATGGGATAATCACGGAAGCGGATTGACTAACTTCCATGGATCAACCGGAGATGTTATTTTTCTGGGGACCAATTCGGACCATTTACAGCCTATTGCTGATGACCTGTCCGAAAAGGGGTGGGATATTGGAAGTTCCGGTTCTGCGCTCAGAACGCCGACGGGCTGCGTTGGCCCGGCAAGGTGCGAGTATGCAGGCTTCGACACCCTGGATTTCATACATGATATCACCAATACGTTCCAGGATGAAATACACCGGCCTCCGTTCCCTTACAAAACGAAGATCAAGGCTTCAGGCTGCTGCAATGACTGCGTAGCTGCCATGGGCAGATCCGACACACCAGTGATTGGTACATGGAGAGACGAACTCCGAATTGATAACGATGCCGTCAAGGAATACATGGATAGCGGCATGAATGTTCAGACTTTAATTGTAGATAATTGTCCTACAGCGGCTCTGGAGATGGTAAATGGTAAACTCGAGCTGGCCCGGGCAGAAGACTGTACCCGGTGTATGCACTGCATCAATTGGATGCCGAAGGCCATCAGGCCTGGTGTTGACAAAGGTGCTACCATACTTGTTGGGGCAAAAGCCCCCGTGCTTGATGGTGCTGTTTTGGCCACAGTAGTCATTCCGTTTATGAAAATGGAACCTCCGTATACCGAGTTCAAAGAATACTGGGAAAAAGCTATGGACTGGTGGGATGAAAATGGCAAGGTCAGAGAAAGGATTGCTGAGCTTATTGATCGGGTGGGTTTTGACACATTCATTAAAGCTATGGATATTGAACCTGTCCCGCAAATGGTCTGGAGGCCGAGAGCTAATCCATACATCTTCTGGCGAGATGAAGAACCACCTAAGCTTGATGAGTTCAAAAAGTACATTCATTGATGCAAATCCAAGTCAAGATATTAAGTCGTAAAAGCGATTAAAACATTATCATTTAAGATATTTTAAGGAGGAAAAAACTAATGGCAATAACTGATATTGGCCCTCCGGATTTTAGAAATCATCTGCCGGAGGTAATTAAAAAGAATTACGGCACTTGGAAGTATCACGAGATCGTCAAACCAGGTGTACTGAAACATGTGGGCGAATCCGGTGATGAGCTTTATTCGGTTCGTGTGGGCTCACCGAAGCTGGTATGTACCGATTTCATCCGCGACCTATGCGAAATTGCTGATAAATATTGCGATGGCAAGATGAGGTTCACCAGCCGGTATAATCCCGAATTCCTTACCGACAAGGCTGAAAACGTTGACTCTATCATTGCTGCAGCACAGGCAATTGGGTTGCCTGTCGGTGGAACCGGCAGAGGCATATCCAACATGGTTCATACCCAGGGATGGATTCACTGTCATACGCCAGCTACTGATGCATCCGGAATGGTCAAAGCTATTATGGATGAACTGTATCCATATTTCGTTGGCGAGAAGACCCTCCCCAACAAGCTTAAACTTTCCCTGGCCTGCTGCATTAACATGTGTGGCGCTATCCATGCTACTGATCTGGCTGTTGTGGGTGTACATACCAAGATTCCAGCTGTGAATGACGAGACTTTTAACGCGCAGTGTGAAACGCCGACTACTATGGCTGGCTGCCCCACTGGAGCTATTCGAAGACATCCGGACAAGGACATTAAGAGCGTAGTTGTTAGTGAAGAAAAATGCATGTATTGCGGCAATTGCTATACCATCTGCCCGTCCATGCCTATTGCCAATCCTGAAAACGATGGCGTTATGATTTATGTTGGCGGCAAAACTGCGAACGTAAGAAC
>JABHWQ010000143.1 GCA_018657655.1 Chloroflexota bacterium
CAGCCAATACCTAAAGGCAAAAACGTGGGAATACTCACCGGAGGGGGTGGTCCCGGAGTTATCGCTACTGACGCTTGCGAGCGACTGGGACTAAGGATCGCCGCTCTATCCGAATCCACCATTGAAAAACTGAATACGATCCTCCCAGCCCGCTGGCCAGGTGCCAACCCGGTTGATATGGTAGGAGAGACCAACCTTACTTACCCGTGTCTTTTGGCTATGATCGAAGATAATAATGTCGATGCAGTCTTTTCCCTTGCCGTCGGATTTGCCGATGCCATCCGAACCATCGTAATGGATTATGTGAACTCAGAGATCTCCGATCAGGTAGATGAGTTCATCGAGAGGGAAGAGAACTATGAACTGGGTCAACTCAAGCGGGTGATTAAGCGCATGGACGATCTTCAAAAACCCGTGTTCCTTTTTCCGCCACCCGGAATCGAAGAATTCAGTACTGTCCAGCACCTTCGAGAAAACAAGATATTCCCGTATCCCAGTCTGGAAAGGGCAGCAAGAGTTCTGGCCCATTTGGCGAATTACGGGGAATACCTCAAAATGTCACAGGGAGAGAATTCATGAACCTCTATGAACTGACAATTCATGAAGCACACCGTTTGTTGAGAAAGAGGGAGATTTCCTCAGTCGACCTCACAAATGCCGTTCTTGATCGCATCGGGAAGGTCGATGAAAAAGTTGATGCCCTGATGACGGTAACCAACGAACTGGCTTTGGTTCAAGCTCAAAAGGCCGATGAGAGATTCAAAGCAGAAGATGTTACTACTCTCACCGGTATTCCAGCGGTTATAAAAGACAATATCTGCACCAGAGGAATCCGTACTACCTGCTCATCGAAAATGCTGGAGAATTTCGTCCCGCCTTATAATGCTACCGTCATGGAGAAGCTGAATGCGCAGGGTACTGTGATGGTCGGGAAGGCGAACATGGACGAGTTTGCTATGGGATCGTCAAACGAGAATTCGGCCTTCTATCCCACCCGGAATCCCTGGGACATGGAGCGGGTGCCGGGAGGCTCGAGCGGAGGACCATCTGTAAGCGTAGCGACCGATGAAACGATATTCGCCCTCGGATCCGATACCGGCGGCAGTATTCGCCAGCCGGCAGGATTTTGCAGCGTCGTTGGATTAAAGCCGACCTACGGGAGGGTCAGCCGATACGGACTGGTTGCCTTTGCCAGCTCACTGGATCAGATTGGACCCCTGACCAAAGATGTAACTGATGCAGCCCTGGTACTGAATGTTATCGCGGGACATGATACGAATGATTCTACCTCTGTTCCCGAACCCGTCCCGGACTATACGAAATCACTGATTCCCGACCTCAGAGGCATTCGCTTGGGAGTACCCAAAGAATATTTCGTTGAAGGCATGGAGGAAGGCGTAAAACAAACAATCGAAAATGCTATCTCCAAGCTCAAAGAACTGGGAGCTTCGATAGAGGAAACTTCTCTACCAAACACCAAGTATGCCCTTTCTGTCTATTATATCATCGCTCCCTCCGAGGCCTCGGCCAATCTTTCGCGCTACAACGGCGTAAAATACGGTTTCTCCCACCAAGACGCCGATAGTATGTGGGATGCTATGGAAAAGACTCGGCAATACGGCTTTGGACCGGAAGTGAAGCGACGTATCATGCTGGGAACGTATGCCCTCTCCACCGGTTATTATGATGCCTATTATCTCAAGGCCCAAAAGGTCCGTACTTTAATACGGCAAGAATTCAATCAGGTATTCGAAAAGTTCGATGCCCTGATAACTCCCACTTCTCCTACGGTACCTTTCAAAATCGGTGAGAAGATGGACGATCCCATGCAAATGTATTTGGCCGATGTCTGTACCCTTCCCATAAATATCGCCGGCATTCCGGGAATTACTGTACCAGCCGGATTTGTTGACGGTCTACCTGTGGGAATGCAAATTCTGGCCAAGCCATTTGCTGAAGAGACCCTGTTACATGTTGCTTACGCATACGAGCAAGCAACCGACTGGCATAAACACAAACCGACTGTTTAGACACCAAATATGGGAATAATGGCAAAGGCTAATTGTCATTCCGGCTATATCTATGCTCAACGACCGTTTTCGTTCTTTTGGGACGATCAAATTTGTGATATGGAATCGGTTGAAAGTGCCTGGCTTGAACCGGGCGAAAGACACTTCAGGGTTCACACACATGATAATCTCTTCGAACTCTGCTATTATGTCTTACAAGACGAGTGGTCAGTCACTGACCTAACTTAACCACAATTGAGGAGCGAGACAGTGAAAATCCACAAATTGGCCATGGTTGTGATCCTAGGCATCATGATAGTAGCAGGAATATCATGTGATGAAGGATCAGAAGAATCGGCTGAATCGGCTGGAGGAACACCTATATCCACACCATCGCCAACAATACCTGCATCACCGACCGAGACAGTCACTCCAACGCCCACAGCGGAGCCAACGCCGCCACCGACACCAGTAGAAACGATATCACTGGAGCCAACAATACCACCAACACCGGGTACGCCAACAGCACCATCAGGCGATCCTCCGGAATGTGACGCTGATAGAGCAGCCATAAAAGTAGCTCTTGATGCTTATCACGCTGAGAACGGAGTATGGCCCACTGCTGACGGCCAACCGGCAGCCATAGACTGGGATAAGCTGGTTCCCGATTATCTGGAAGGACAGCCATCAACTCAAAAATGTAAGTGGAGGGTCAGCGCCGATCCGGTGGGGGAGGTTTGTCGTCCGACATCTGGTTGCTGAGGGTGCAACTGCAGTGGGCCAGTGTGCTCACAAGAAAACGAACAGGAATAGAACTGCAAATCGAGGAGGATCCCCAATGGAAGAGATTCTCAGAATACTTGAAAATGACGCGAGAACCACACCTGAGCAAATTGCTGCGATGACAGGTAAGACTATCGACGAGGTAAAAGAGGCTATTCAGCAAGCCGAGACCAGTCAGACGATTATCAAGTATAAGACGGTGGTCAACTGGGAGAAAATGGATAGGGAAGAGGTTTGGGCCCTAATCGAAGTTAAACTTCAGCCTCAGCGCGAAGTTGGCTTCGATTCTGTCGCTGAACGTATCTATCGCTTTCCAGAGGTTCGTTCGGCGTATCTCGTGTCTGGTGCCTACGATCTGGCTGTTTTGGTGACTGGGAAAACAATGCAGGAAGTAGCCGGATTCGTGTCACGCAAACTGTCTACGCTCGATCACGTACAGGGTACCGTAACTCATTTCCTGTTAAAACGCTATAAAGAAGATGGGGAAATCTTCGAAGGTGAAGAGCGGCCAAAAAGGCAGCCATTAACACTCTAGAATACCTTGACAATGCATTATCCATATGATAACATTCATGAGTGCCTGGAAGTCAGCAGTAGGAGTACGAAAGACGAAAGCTAATCGGACCCAGACCTGAAAACCTGAAAAGGCATGGTGTGTAAGCCAAGTAGCGACTTGGGGATAACATCAGGTCGCTACTTTTTTTGTTTGAAGTAGCGAGAAGAATATTTCAATTGCACCTTAATAAGTGAATAGAGTGTCCTTTTTGATCCTGTGCAAAAGTTAGTAAGGGCACGTGGTGGATGCCTTGGTGCCAAGAGCCGATGAAGGGCGTGGCCAGACTGCGATAAGCCTCGGTTAGCTGTCAAGTAAGCCAAACCGGGGATTCCCGAATGAGGCAACTCATCCAGGTAAAACCTGGATACTCCTGGCTGAACACATAGGCCAGGTAGAGGGAACCGGGGGAACTGAAACATCTTAGTACCCCGAGGAAAAGAGATTATTCCCTTAGTAGCGGCGAGCGAAAGGGGAGAAGCCTAAACCTTGATGACCAAACGGTCCTGGAGCCTGAGTCATCAGGGGGTTGTAAGACATAGCCCGCTCCAACCAGGTAGGGGCAGAGAGATACAAACCGTAACCCTAGTCGAAGGTCTCTGGAATGAGCCATCGTAGAAGGTGATAATCCTGTAGGCGAAAGGGGGAGGCTCTCAGTTATGTTCTTGAGTACCACGGGACACGAGAAATCTTGTGGGAAGCTGGGGAGACCACTCTCCAAGGCTAAATACTCTTGGCGACCGATAGTGAACAAGTACCGTGAGGGAAAGGTGAAAAGAACCCCGTGAGGGGAGTGAAATAGACCTGAAACTGCGTGCCTACAAACGGTCAAAGCCGGACTTCGGTCCGGTGATGGCGTGCCTATCGAAGAATGAGCCGGCGAGTTAATCTTTGTAGCAAGGTTAAGTCATTAAGTGACGGAGCCGTAGCGAAAGCGAGTCCTAATAGGGCGACCATAGTTGCATGGATTAGACCCGAAGCCGGGTGAGCTATCCATGGCCAGAGTGAAGTTTTGATAATATCGAAATGGAGGCTCGAACCCACCAATGTGGCAAAATTGGGGGATGAGCTGTGGATAGAGGTGAAATGCCAAACGAACCCGGAGCTAGCTGGTTCTCCCCGAAATGCATTGAGGTGCAGCCTCGAGTGATGACCTTCGCAGGTAGAGCTCTGGATGGGCTAGGGGGTGAGAAGCTTACCAAACCCAACCAAACTGCGAATGGCGAAGGACTTAGCTCGGGAGTGAG
>JABHWQ010000323.1 GCA_018657655.1 Chloroflexota bacterium
CATTACACCCGCAATCGGATAGATGTCATCGGCAACATCTATCAGTCTGTCTGTCGCCCGAGCTATGCTGCCCATTAGCCTTTGCTGGGTCCGCTTATCCATTTCAGCAAGATCAGTTTCTTGCAGAAGTCGAGTCGAGGTTTTGAGAGAAGTGAGAGGTGTCTTGAGCTCATGGGAAAGAACATGCAAAAGCCTAGATTTCAAATCATTTAACCTCACCAGCTCTGCGGTGCTCTGCATATCCTGGTCATGAAGTCTCGCTCTTTCTAATGAAATCGTCGCCTGATGAGCGAAAACCAGAATAACGCGCTTTTCCTCATCAGAGAGTGTGTCATCAGATGACCTGCCAAAAATCATGATCCCCAGGCTCCTATCAGGCAACCTCAACGGCACTAAACTCAGTCCATTCATAGCAAGCTGAGCTATGAGAGCATTTATCATAGAATCACTCTCAGCCAGGTCATCGCGATCGGACAGGTCATCAATGAATAAAGGATTGCCCCCATTGAACACCCTGGCTACAAGTCCTAGGTCTCCAGCAAGATCAATTTTTTTCTGGCTCATGGAATCAAGCGAAATATGCTCGTCCACCATTTGGTCCCTTTCTGGAAGAGTGAACCTCTTGGTTTGCAGATAGTTCATATCTTCATCGGCCAATAAAACCCAGACAATATCACAAGAAAGAATATCACGGACTCCATTACTGATAATTCGTAATACTTCATCCGGTGAGAGGGCGCTTGCCAGCGCCAGGCTAGCCGCCTGCAATTTTCTCAACAGAACGTGTTCTGCTCGAAGTCTCTCAGCTTTCTGCAGGTTGCCGGACATCTCGTTAAAAGAGGTAGCCAGCCGGCGTGTTTCAACTGAACCGGAGATCGGCACCCTGTGAGCCAGATTACCCGACCCGATTGCCTCAGCACCAACTGAAAGAGTATGAATAGGCCTGGTGAGCCTGCTAATCAACACGATTATTATGACAATAAACAAGAGAAACAAAGCGCCCGCTACCCAGATAGCCTCCTTGATATTGTCCTCCACTAATGCAAACGCCTCATTCTGTGGTTGAGACACAATCACATACCATTGTGGCCCTTCCAACGCAGCATAAGCCGCGACTATTTTCTCACCGCTCTCATCATAGGTTACATATTGATCCATCGATGCTGCCACATCAAAATACTCAAATTTACTAAATAGTTTTTCCTTATCGGGATGAGCGTATATGTTGCCTGCTCCATCAATTATCCTGGTAAATCCCTCTTCCCCTATAGTAGTACCATCAGTGATCTCCCAGATGGTCACCATATCCATCCGACCGATTATTACCGCAATGGTATTGCCACTGTTATCCACCACTGGAGAAGCATAGGCCATCACAACTTCACTGGATTCATCTGACGAATAATATGGATAAGGAGGAGAAACCCATGTCTTATTCTTAGCACCCTCTCGCGCTTGACTAAATACTTTCCTATCAGCCCAATTCTCTTGAGGTTCAACCGACTCATCAGTCGAGATAATCTCTTGTCCCTCAAGGTCGATAAGTGTAACGTTGAGGAATACGCTGTAGTACTCGCTAAGCTGATCGTAGAAATCCTGCGACTTCTTCATTTCGGCCAGTTTATCTTCGTCGGATGCCTCACTCGAACTTATTACAGGGTTGGTAGCCAGTGTCTGGATATCCTGAAAAGCTCCGAACAAAGCTCGATCCAATTCCTCGCTGACTTGTTCAGCAAGGGTCGTTAAATTCCTCTGGGTAGTTTCTTCGAGGGAATCGGTGACTTTTCCAATAGTGTACACACCCACCGCAATCGAAAGCGGCAGGAATATCAATAAAAAGCCCAGTATGATAGTACCGGCCATCGTCTGGCTTCCAATTAATCGACTAAGCAATTTTCGAATAGTACCCATTTCCTGTTTTCCTCAGATTATTCCCGCACTCTCTACCACTCAAAAGTCACACAGCGATATTGAGCGCGGCGGGAATCACCCGAAATGTAGCCGGTCCTTCACCGACAAGTTCGCCATCGGCCTGTATCAAAACTCGCTCCGATGACTGTAAAGTTACTCGAGATGCCCTCTCTATTCGAACCTTGGGATGAGTCACATGCGTTCCCCGGTAGGCCGCAAGAAACACCTGTACTAATTCCAATTTGCCAACATCTCCCAAAATCATTACCTCAAAAGCGCCATCTTGCACGCTGGCTTCAGGAGCTATATGCGCGCCTCCGGCATAGAATCCGCCATTAGCAATTATCACACTGCAAATGCGAACATCTTCTTCATGATCATCGAGTCGCAAATGAATGTTTTTGTTCTTGTATGTACCCAATGACTGCAAGATACCTAAGAAATACGGGATATTACCGTGAATTATTCGGGGCCCTTTCACGGCAGTCTCCACCACTTCACCATCCATACCGAAACCTGCCGCACTAATGAAAAAGCGTCGGACTGTTTCCCCATTCTTTTTATACTCTACAACACCTACATCAGACTTAATTATTCGAGGGTTTATCAGATGCAGACATGCTTGGCGATAATCCCTCGATACACCCAGGAAACGCGCAAAGTCACAGCCGGTACCAGTGTTCAAAACACCCAGAGCGGTACTACCAGCATTGCCTGAATCCATTAAACCGTTGACTACCTCATTTAAGGTGCCATCGCCACCAGATGCAACAACCATTTTGTAGCCGGCTAAAGCAGCTTCTCTAGCCAGTTCCATGGCATGGCCCCTGCATTCAGTATGCGTAAAATCAAACGCCAGACCTGATCGGGTCAAATATTCCCGAATGCGGGTCCATTTCCTGCCGGTTGAGCCACAACCAGCGGCCGGATTAACGATTATCTTGGCGCAAAGTTGCGATTCCACAGTCCTGCTACCTGACATCCTTCGTTCGGATCAGAGAGTACTTAACACCCAATCATTAAGATTGTGTTTACAATTATGCCTGCAACCCTGGTTTGAATCAATAGTAAGTGGGTAAACAACGGGTTAAATAAGAGTAACAAAACTCTGGAACCTCAAGCGACTCCCATTTCAGCTGCATCTTTTTTCAATCGATCAAGGAACCTGGCCGACTTGACGTCTCTCTCCAGCAGATAGCGAACATACCCTTTAATTGCTCGCTCTAACTCCAGGGACAATCCGGAATTCAAACGCAATCGACTGGCAACAGAATAATCACCTCGTTGCATAAGACGCATCACTTTGAGGGCATCAACCGAAAGTGGATGAACCAGAGGTTCGGTATGAGCACAGTTAGGACAGAGGACCCCACCGCCGCTGGCACTAAAGTAGTTCTCAACCGGGGCAAGAGGCACTTTGCAATTCAGACATTCATACAGCTGGGGACGATATCCCATATGCTCCAGAAGCTGCAATTCGAAGAAACGGAAAAGCAATTCAACATTTGGGACCCTGCTCAGAAGGTGCAGCGAATCGATTAGCAATCGATAGACAGGATAGTTCTCGACACGCTCAGAAGTGAAAGCGTCAGTCAGTTCAATGAGGTACAAAGCTTGAGCCGTCCGCTGTAAGTCATTACGGATCGAAAGAAAGCTTTCGATGATTTGGCCCTGTGAAACGATTTCCAGATTCCGTCCGCGGGAGAGCATCAGAGAACAATTCGTGAGAGGTTCCACATGCCCGCCCAACCTGCTCTTTGCCCGGCGAACTCCCTTTGCAACCGCCCTAATTTTACCCAGATTAGGCGTGTACAGCGTAATGATTCTATCAGCCTCACCCAAGTCAATATGCTTGAGCACGATAGCCTCGGTCTTATAGGTCTTCGGAGTCGGCATAAGGTCTTACACCCCAAAGGCTACTATTCGATCACACTTCCCGCCGCCCCTCAATGGCCCGACCCAAAGTTACCTCGTCCGCATATTCCAGGTCCCCGCCAACGGGAAGACCACGCGCAAGGGAAGTTACCCGAATTCCCAAAGGTGAGATCAGTCTCTGCAAGTACATCGCTGTTGCCTCACCCTCCAGGTTCGGATTGGTGGCCAGGATGATCTCTTTAACTGTGTCATCATTCAAGCGAGCCAGAAGTTCGCTGATCCTTAGATCGTCAGGACCTATGCCCTCCATCGGGGAAATTACACCGTGTAATACATGATAGAGGCCCTTGAACTGTCCGGTGCGCTCAACTGCAAGAATATCGAGCGGTTCTTCTAAAACACACACCACACTCTGGTCCCGATTTGAATCCCGGCAAATGACACAAGGATCGTTATCGGTGAGGTTCTGGCACACGGAGCAAAGAATGATCTTTTCTTTGACCGCTATGATAGCTTCAGCAAGGGAACGAGCCCCGGATTCAGGGACCCGCAATAAGTGGTAGGTAAGCCGTGCTGCGCTCTTCGGACCGATTCCCGGAAGCTTATGAAATTCTTCAATCAGGCGAGCAACCGGTTCGGCGGCAGATCCATACTTGGTGTTCAATCCAATCACGACTCCGCTTTGAACTTGTTAAAAAGATCGAGCGCTTTCTTACTGTACGGTATCTCATGTTCATAGTGAACATCGCAAGGGAATTTCTCGCATTTAAGACAGTACTCGACTTTATTTTCGATGGCACATTTGAGCACCGGACAGGGATTGCCAATGCCCTTTTCCATCCTTTTCAGCACCTCTGGGGCATCAGGGTCGATCCCCGAA
>JABHWQ010000546.1 GCA_018657655.1 Chloroflexota bacterium
AGGATGATCAGAGTCACCAGGGCCGCGATAATCATGATGATACCACCAACGAACAACGCATCCGTCATGCCGGCAACAAAGGCTTTGTCTGCTGTTTCAGTGATGGTTTGCACAACTTGAGGGTCCAGGTTGGGGCCATTTATTTCGACAAACTGGTGTGCACCCTGGATGCTGCTTTCGATCCCATCAAGCGCTTCTTCAGTCAACATGGGAAGCTTTTCATGAAGACCGCCAAGCTTGCCCAGATAGACACCGTTCATGATGGTGCCGAGTATTGCAATACCGAGCGCTCCGCCGACTTGTCGGGTAGTATCGTTCATCGCAGAGCCTACCCCCGCTCTGTTCACCGGAACCGAACCCATTATAGAATTGGTGGCAGGACTCATAGCTGTCCCCATACCTATCGGCAGCACGCAAAGTCCAATGAATATAATCCAGTAACTGGTATCAACCCCCGGTACCTGGGAGAGGTAGAGCAGCCCGCATCCGGCTATGAATATCCCGATACTTACGGTCAGCTTCGTTCCGATCTTGTGTGCGATTCGTGCCGAATTGATCGCGAAGAACATTGAAATCAGTGACATCGGAAAAACGAGCACTCCGGTCTTCAGCGGTGAATAGCCCTGAACCGACTGGAAATATTGGGTCATGAAGAAAAAGGTGCTGAACACGCTAAACATTACCAGCGTCAAAGCAATGTTTGCCCCGGTAAATGACATGTTCTTAAAGAATTTTAAGGGTAACATGGCGTGCGGTGCATGTCTTTCCCAAAACCCAAAAACGGTAAGCAATACAACTCCAAAACCAAGGGTAATTAAAACATTGCCATCGGTCCAGCTTTCCTCACCTGCCTTGATAATGCCATAGACCAGTGAGAACAAACCGGTAATCGAAAGAAAAACGCCGGGTATGTCCGGTTTGGGCGCCCAATCATCTTTCGATTCCTGAATGAAGAAATAACCGCCAATCAATCCTGCACAGATAACGGGGATGTTAATCAGGAATACGGACCCCCATTCCCAATGCTCGAGCAGCCCTCCGCCAATGATGGGACCAAAGCCCATACCTAAGCCGAAAACCGTAGCCCAGATAGCAATTGCCTTGGCTCTTTCCATGGGATCGCGGAAAGTTGCGGTGAGAATAGAAAGCGTTGAAGGCATGATCATAGCGGCTCCGATACCCAGCAACGCACGAGCGGCGATAAGCATTTCCGTAGATGTAGAGAACGCTGCCATAAGTGAACACAATCCGAAAACCACGAGGCCTAACTGAAGAGTCCTCTTCCGTCCGATTCGGTCACTGATCGATCCCATGGTAAGAAGCATGGCAGCGAAAACCAGGACGTATGAGTCGAGAATCCACTGCAGTCCACTGGCACTGGTTCCCAAATCTCTGGAAATAGATGGTAGTGCTACATTGAGAATCGTATTGTCCAAGCTGATTAACAGTAAAGAAACGCCGAGAAATGCTAGTGCGATCCAGCGTTTCTCATACCAATAGTCTGCCCCTTTGGCAGTCGCTTCATTTTTCATGTACTGCTACCTTCTGCCAATTGATTGGTTTCCGACTACTGGCAAAGTAATTGTGTGTATGTTTGAACCGGTTACCGGAAAAGAACCTTACTGATTTCCGCCACTCCCTGAAGCCCCTTGATCTCATGAGGGAAGAGCGGAACCTCGATGACTTGCATGCCATCGCAGATAGAATGAATGCGTTTAATGTACCCCTGCTGTTGTTCACGCTTGGTTCGTAGAAAATCGGAGTCATTTGTTTCGATGATATTGTTGATGATGATTTGGCTAAATTTGAAATCGTGAGTAGCGAATTCAGCAAAAATACCATCGAGTTGATGGACAGCCAAAGCTTCTGGGATAGTCACCATGGTGAATTGTACATCCTGTTTTAGGAACTGCATGTCTTGGGCTGATATCTCAGACCAATCTTCGAGTACTTTTAAAATAGAACGTTTACTGATACTTCCGAGTTTAAGTCGAGAGTAAATCTTCGGGGCTGGTTTCAGATGATTCCGTAGCATCTCTGGCATGTTAATCAAGTGCATCGTTTGACCCAACGGCGCAGTATCCCACACGATCCTATCATACGTTCCACTCAAAGCGAGTTCGCGTATGTAGTTGACCATGAACTCTTCCTGCAGGCCAGGCAAGATGGAGGTGATGAAATCGACAAATTCATCGTATTCAATAGAAACCATCGAGGAGAAGACTTCGTAGACCTCATGTCCGAATTTATTGTTCCACATTTCTTTGACTTCTTCGGTGCCGAGTTCTGCCAGATGGAGGTTGTTGGTGACCTTGGCCGGTTTATTATGATCATTCATTTCGAAAATGTCAAAAAGCGAAGGGGTAGGATCGGTCGAAATAATGAGTGTGTTGAGTCCCTCGTTGGCGTAATGAAGCGCGGTTGCTCCGGCGCAGGTCGTCTTACCGACTCCGCCTTTACCCCCAAACATGGTTACGTTCTTCTGGGTCAATTGCGAGTTCCTTTGGTGAAATAGCTTTTGTGGCTGGACCAGTGGTAATTGTTTCGAGTAGTAGCTAGTCCAGCTTTTACTGGATTGACATGCATATAATTGAGCTTTTCGGCAAGCTTTGATTCGGAATAGATATTGAAATCGTAGAATCCGGCTTGCAACAGGCGAAAATGGCGCTGAGTAGCTTGACCGACGTCGGTCAAGCTATCCAAATAATGGGAGTTTTGTCCATAGAATAGATATCTCTTCACCCTTTTGCTGGTCATCGCCTTGATGCTATTCATGATTCTTGAAATTGTCAAATCTGGCTTTTCATCAATATCCCGCCAGCATATCAAATGTAAATGATCAGGCATTACAACATAACCAAGTAAACTGAAGCTATACTTGCCAGCGTAGAATTCCAATTCTTCCTTCATAATTCCAGCAAGTATATCGTCACTGAAGTAAGGGTTTTGGTGATAGGTTTTCGTAGTCACGAAATGGGCATATGAATTGTCACTAGACTTGGGCATGTTTTTATGAAACTTCATTGTATTTTAGAGTAATCCGGTAAATATCGGCTAGGTTGCTTTTGTTTGGCGATTGATGGGTCTCACTTAAACTTGGACTATCCAGTCACAATAATGGCACCGCAGGGCTGTGGGGTTGCCGGTGACTTTATAGAATTTGGAGGAGACGTACCGTTCTTTTGTGGTTACACAGCGTTCATTGATGCACTTGATATTGGTTGTATCTTTTACTGGTTTGGCGGTGTCTCTTTTTATGTTCTGCTCCGTTTTTGACTCTACAACTCCCAAAAGAATAGCAATCAAAGCCATTCTCACCGGGACTCCATATCCAGCTTGCCTGAAGTAGGCTGCACGTTTGTCTCGATCGACTTCATAGGCGAGCTCGTTGACCCGTGGCAACGGGTGCATGATCACTGCATCATCCCTGGATCTTGCCAGCAGTTGTTTATTGATGCGATAGCTCTCTTCACCGGCAACACTGCTTTGTTGTGTATCGAATCGTTCACGCTGTAATCTGGTGAAATACAACACGTCAAGACTTTCCAGTAGCGTATTCATGAAACCTTCCTGCTGGTTTTGACCTGGTTTGTTTTGATGCAACATTAGCGAACCATCTTCGGCGATATCTTCCAGCGAACTGTATTCGGTTATTTTACACTTGTATTTTGCAATCGCATCTCTGACATTGTCCGGTAACTCGAAACCGGGCGGGGCGATGCAGGTGATTTCTGCCCCAAATCTGGCCAGTGCTACGGCGAGGGAATGAACTGTTCTCCCGTGACGCAGGTCGCCACACAGCGCTACGTTTTTATTTTTAATGCCACCCTTTTCTTTTCTTATGGTGTAAAGGTCTAGCAAGGTTTGAGTGGGATGCTCATGGGCTCCATCGCCGCCACTGATGATAGGTACAGAGGAGTGCTCGGCGGCAAGTTTTGTGGAACCGTCCATCGGATGGCGCATCACGATTATATCGGCGTATTTTTCCAGTACTCGTATAGTATCGGCGATGGTCTCACCCTTGGCGACCGAGGAAGTCACCTGTGCTTCAGCATGACTGACAACGGTCCCGCC
>JABHWQ010000138.1 GCA_018657655.1 Chloroflexota bacterium
AGGCCGGCCTATATGTAGTGGGCAGCGGCCAACATGAAACAGACGTATCTCAGAGACTGACTGAAGCGTCGGCTATCGCCAGCAAGGTCCTGAATGATTTGAGCGGATACGTCGATATTAAACGCGCTCCAGTTATCCACTTCACAGAATCAATACCGGAAGCTATCCATGCAACTACTGGTGAGTCTCGTATGGGTGTATTTATTTGCCATTGCGGAGGAAACATAAGTGATGTTCTCGATGTACCGCGTCTCGCGCGACATTTTTTCCGGCGTGAGGGAGTAGCCTACGCTCAGGAAATTGGCTATGCATGCAGTGACGATGGCGCGCTTGAAATAAGGAATATGGCTCTTGAATGGGGCCTGACCCATGTCGTAGTAGCTGCATGTGCATGTTGTGCACTAGACCAAATTTGTTTTAGCTGTTCCGATCGCCGGATAGAGTGCAAGGAAAAACTTCTAGGATACAGTCATGAAGATGAAATATTCTATGAGTTTGTCAATATTCGGGAACATTGCTCATGGGTACATCGGAAGGAGCCCCAAAAGGCCTTCGATAAAGCTAAAGCACTGATTAGAGGTGCGATGGCGCGTGCCAGTGAAGGACGGTTGGAAGAAAGACGATCGTTCCCAATCGAACAAAGTGTAGCTGTTGTTGGCGATGGTTTGAGTGGGATTCAAGCAGCAAACGATCTGTCATTAATGGGCATTCCAACAACTTTGATTTCTTGGAGCCAAAAAGACTTTAGCGAACACAAACAACAATTATTGCAGAAACTTAAACAGAATGGCGCCGGAGTCCTTGACATGGTTCGCCTGCAAGATGTTCAAGGGACCATAGGCCAGTACAGCCTCAAATTGCTGGGCGAAGGAAACCAACAAACTGTCAGTGCCGGCGCTATTATTGTTGACTTAAGCGTTGTTGACAAAAAACACCTCCCTTCGATTGTTCAGGCGTCACTACCCTCAAAGGACGAGAAACCTGAAAGTCTTGATATGTCGATGAGTCGTATTCCCGGCATTTTCCTGTGCGGTATAGCTAAAACCAAAACCAGTGACGATGAATCCATAGTTCAGGGATCGGCAGCTGCAGCAAAGGTTGCCGTGTTATTGAGTAAAGGTGAAGTGCAACTATCTCAAACAACCGCTACCGTTGATCCGGCGGTATGCCGCGGCTGTGGAACCTGTGCCAGCATCTGCGAGTTTGGGGCAGCTTCTTTGATACATCAACCATCTGGTCTCTCTATTTCGGAGATCGATCAGGCGCTCTGCCGTGGCTGTGGAACTTGTGTAGCACATTGTCCATCGAATGCAATAGATCAAAATGGCTTGAGCGATTGTCAAATCACTGATTCTCTGGAGGCTATGCTTACCGTACCTTAGGTCTTCAGTAAAGGGGTGTATATGGTAAAAGAATCAACAATACGGCTTATGACCAGGTTGGCCAACGAGCATCAGGCTGTCAACCTGTCACAGGGTTTTACAGACGAATCCGCAATTTATGAGATGGTATGGGGTGCCATTTCCGCATCCCTGGGCGGTACCGATGAAGGCATAGCTCGGCTAGAAGGAACTACCCTTAAGGACGTCCTCGATCAAAATGGTGGCAATATGGACCATCTTCTGAAAATGAAGTTAAAGGATGTACTCAAATCCCTCCAAAATTCCAAAGACGCCTATAACCAGTACTGTTATCCATTTGGACTTGTTGATCTACGGAATGCCATAGCCGACTATACTAATAGATTTCGAGGTTTCCGCCCCGATCCTGAGACCGAGATCACGGTAGTGCTCGGTGCTACTGAAGGTCTTTTCACTTCTCTTAGAGCTATCTGTAATCCTGGTGATGAGCTTATCGTAATGCAGCCTTATCACGAGATGTATCCTGCTCAGGCGGAAATTCTTGGATTGGAAGCCAAATACATCACCTTGCTGGAAAACAAGGAAAAGGGCATATGGGAATTAGACCTGGCAGAACTGGAGGGTACGATCGGTTCGAAAACGAAGGTGTTGATTTTAAATACACCTCACAATCCCACAGGCAAAGTGTTCACCCGAGACGAGATGAATGCCATTGCAGATATCTGCAAAAAGCATGACATAATCGTGATCACCGATGAGATATACGAACATATTCTATATGACGGTCGCGAGCATGTTTGTATGTCTGCAATTGATGGTATGAAAGATAGGACATTTGTTGTTAATGCCATCTCTAAAACCGGGAATGCCACCGGTTGGCGCGTTGGATGGATCATTTCACCTCCAGAGTACACCACACGGGTTAGAGCGCTTCATGATACCATGGTTATCCAGTCGCCTACACCATTGCAAAAAGGTGTAGTCAACTTGCTAGGACTTGATGATGGCTTCTATAAAAGCATGCCGGATGCCTATGCTCGGAAACGCGAAGTGCTTACTGAATCGCTGAGGAATATCGGTTTCAAAGTTACTCCCCCTGAAGGAGCCTATTATCTCTTTGCCGATTATACAGATGTCCCGGCTTTGAAAGGAATGTCGCCCATGGATGCTGCCACATTTCTGATAAAGGAAGTCGGGGTAGCTACGGTGCCGGGCGATAATTTCTATGCCATAGGCAATTCGGGAGACAGTTACCTAAGGTTCGCTTTTTGCCGGAGTATTGAATCTCTCGAAGAAGCGGCCAGAAGGTTTGCGAAATTGAAATAGAGGCATTCCGCCGGAGCGTCTCTACCAAATGGGATACAATACATGCCACAAGATGAAGACAAGTCGATTGAGGTATTAGCCGAACTTAGGGCCAGAGCCCAAAACGAGCCAATTGCTTCCTTTTTGAACTTACAATTACTGGAATTATCCCCAGGCTATGCCCGTGTATCAATGGAAGTATTACCGGAATATGAAAACTTCAATGGTGTGACTTTTGGCGGTATCATAATGGCTGTTGCCGATCAGGCATTTGCCTATGCTTCCAACTCCTTATCGTTCCCAAGCGTAGCTTCGCAATTCAATTTCCACTTCATCTCCGGTGCCAAAGCGGGGGATTTTCTTTTGGGAGAGTGTCGTGTGTTGAAAAGCGGCAGGCGGGTAGGCATCTCTGATATGACCGTAACAAACCAAGACGGCAAACTCCTTGCCAAAGCAACAGGTACTACCATTCCTACAGGATAGTCCTCTCTCTTGGGCCAGCTTCAATGCAACGAGTTGCACTGGTTATCTTCATAGGCTATAATAGCCCCCAGTAATTTACATACTTTGGAAGGGGGGCTTATAGATAGAAAATAGCTCCATTGAATTGAGAAATGAAGAATTCCAACAAATAAGGAGGATAAAACCGTGATGAAGAAATATTTGAAATGGGCATTTGTACTCACAATGATCCTTGCCATGGTGGCAATTGGTGCTGTTGCTTGTGATGATGACGAAACAGAAGAACCAACCGCACCGGTAACCGAGGAAGCCACTGCTCCTGCAACTGAAGAACCCGAGAAAGAGGCTTACAAGATTGGAGCAGTCCTTTCTATAAGTGGTCCGGCTTCGAGCTTGGGCATACCCGAAGAAAATACCGCCAAGATGATGGAAGATCAGATCAATGCTGCCGGTGGAATTAATGGTCATCCGATAAAGATGGTCGTTTATGATGACGAAACAAGTCCAGAAAAGTGTGCCACGCTGACCACGAGGCTCGTTGAACAAGATAATGTACTGGCCATTGTCGGTCCCACAACAAGTGGAAATAGTATGGCTATTATTGACATTGTCACCAATGCAGAAGTACCGCTGGTATCATGTGCTGCGGCTATCAGCATTGTGACACCTATAGAAGAACGTTACTGGGTATTCAAAACACCACAGACCGAGAAGGAAGCTGTCACTGAAATATACACCTACATGCAGACAAATGGAATTACCAAAGTGGCGCTTATTACCGATACTTCAGGCTTTGGTGCTGCCGGTTTAGCTTTCCTGGCAGCTGATGCCGAAGGTTATGGTATTGAGGTTGTTGCAGAGCAGACTTTCGATAGTGGCGATCCCAGTATGGAAGCTCAGTTGACCAACATAATGGGATCAGATGCCGAAGCAGTTATCTGCTGGGCTACGTCCGATGAATCGGCGACTGTTGCACTTGATATGCAGACGCTCGGTATAGAAATTCCGCTATATTGCAGCCACGGCATAGCCAATATTGACTTCATTGATCAAGCTGGGGAAGCAGCTAATGGCGTGATCTTCCCTGCAGGAAAACTGTTGTTCGTAGATCGGGTTCTGGATGGCGATCCTCAGAAGCCGGTTCTGGTTAATTACATTGCCGATTATGAAGCGATCAATGGCGAAGGAACTATGAGCACATTCGGTGGACACCTGTATGATGCTCTGAGCATGGTTGCTATTGCTCTGGCAGGTGTGGACGAAGGCGCAAGCACTGCTGATGCAAGAAGTCAAATCAGAGATGGCCTTGAGCAGATCACTGAATTTGCCGGCACAGGTGGTGTGTTTACCATGTCACCTGAAAACCATCTTGGAATGGCTCCCGGCTCATTGGGCATGATCGAGATCGTTGATGAGGCGTGGACCCTAGCGCCATAACAGCCAATAACCGTAGTATTAAGTAAACAGACAAAAAGGGGGAAAGTGGAAACTTTCCCCCTTCTTGTCTGTATTATTCCAATGGTAGCACCATAAGGTTCTATTGATGACTTGGGAACAATTCCAGCAATATATAGTAATCGGGATTCAAGATGGCAGTATCTATGCCTTGATTGGCTTGGGATTTACCATCATATACGCTGTCACCAATATCATCAACTTTGCCCAGGGTGAATTTGTAATGTTGGGGGGCATGTGTTCTTACATGCTGGTAGATTCAGTTGATGTGCCTACGTTGCCCACGGTGGTCATCGCCCTTCTCTGTGCAGCGGCGATCGGGGCTTTAATTCACCTCCTCCGAAATAGACGAATTAACCGATTCATACTCGGTTTGATGATAGTTCTTCCTCTTGCATCCATCCCTCTAGTACTGTTCTTATATGGCGAGTTTGCTTCTGTTGAGATACCTGTTGGACTTGCTTCGTTTCTTCCCGTATTGATGGTTGGGGCTGTAGGCGCTATTCTGTATCTTCTGAGTATTCGAACCGCACGCCGACCTTCCATCCTTGCGCTGATTATCATCACGATTGGTGCTGCTCTGGTTATCCGTGGGATTGCCGGTGTGCTGTGGGGGGACAAAATGCACCGTACACCGCTCTATTGGGAAGAGCGGACTATTGATGTGCTGGATGCCACAGTTCATACCCAGGTCCTGTGGATTCTAGCGACAATGGTGATTGTAGCGATACTCCTGCAGCTATTCTTGTCACGTACGATGCTGGGCAAATCGCTTAAGGCTTGTGCCATCAATCCTGTTGGGGCTGGCCTGATGGGTATCAATCC